>JBDTAT010000658.1:0-5720 GCA_039924505.1 Bryobacteraceae bacterium | reverse complement strand
GCAACTTTTCTCCGACTGGATTGTGACGATGGCCTATGTTGGCAGCGGCGGGAATCATCTTTTTATTCAGAACGAGCTGGATCCGGCGATTTACGGGAAAGCCGGCGCAACGGTGAATGCGCGGCGGCGGCTGGCGCCAAACTACACATCGATTGTCGACATGCTGAGCGTGGGGAATTCTTCATACAACGCATTACAGATTACGGCGAACAAGCGGTTTCATCATGGCTTCACGGTATTGATGAATTATACGTGGAGCAAATCGATTGACGAGGGATCGGCGGACGGCAGCCAGGCGTCGAATCCATTTAACATTCGCGCGGACCGGGGCCTGTCGGAATTCGACATTCCGCAGAGATTCGTCACGTCGTTTGTGTGGCAATTGCCGGGCGTGACGAACCATGGCGCGCTGGCACGGTGGGTGGCGGGCGGATGGGAAATGAATGGAATTCTGACGCTGCAGAGCGGCGGCCCGTTTTCGGTGGTTTCGGGTGTAGACAATTCGCAGAGCGCGATCAACCTGGACCGCGCCAATCTGACCGGGGACGCGCAGTTGAGCGGAGGAAGATCGAAGGCGCGGACGCTGCGCGAATACTTCAACACGGCTGCGTTTACCGTGAATCCGCCGGGCACGTTTGGCAACGCCGGCCGCGACATTCTGCGCGGACCGGGAGTAGCGAATCTGGACTTCGGCGCGATCAAGAATTTCCAGGTGAGGGAGCGCTACAAGGCGCAATTCCGGGCGGAGTCGTTCAACCTTTTTAACCACGCGAATTTCGGAAACCCGAACGCCAATGTGTCGTCGCCCAACTTCGGCATCATCACGTCCACCTCAGGTGCGGCCGCCGGGTCGCCACGCGTGATCCAGTTGGCGCTGAAGTTTATCCTATAAAGTAATGTTGCACGCGCTTCTGTTGTTCTGGCTGGCGGCGCCGTTCACGCCGCAGCACGCGGCACAATTGCGGGCGAAGATTCTGGCGGCGTTGTTTGTTCCGCAGCCGCTGCCGGGGATTGACGCGAAGTCTTACGGCACGTTCGAGCCGATGGCGGGCGTCGTTGCCGAACGGATCACCTACGCGACCGAGTACAACCTGCGAGCGCCGGCGATTCTTTACATGCCGAAGAACAAGCCGCGCGGCAAGATGCCGGCGCTGATTGTGGTGAACGGACATGGCGGCGATAAATACAGTTGGTATTCGTTTTATTCGGGAATGCTGTACGCGCAGGCGGGCGCAGCCGTGCTTACCTACGACGCCATCGGCGAGGGTGAGCGCAACATCCAACACAAATCCGGGACGCGCGCGCACGATCATTATGTGGCGCCGGATGAAATGGGCCAGCGCATGGGCGGATTGATGATGACCGACTTGCGGCAAGCCGTGTCGTATCTTTCGTCGCGGCCGGAAGTGGACCCACGTCGCATCGCGGCGATGGGCTACTCCATGGGATCGTTCGTTGTGGCGCTGACGTGCGCGGTGGAGACACGCCTGCATGCGTGCGTGGAAGTGGGTGGAGGCGATCTGGATGGCGAAGGCGGCATGTGGGAATCGAGAGGTAAGAGCATGTGCCAGGGCATTCCGTACTTCACGCTGCGTTTTCTGGGCGACCGGCCGGCTGTGCTGTACGCGCTGCAGGCCGAGCACGGCCACACGCTGATCTACAACGGATCGGCCGACACGGTGGTGAAGATCCCGGAACACTATCTGGACTTTTTCGCCGACATGCGGAAGCGGACGCTCGCGCTATTGGGGTCGAGTCCGGCGGCGAAGAATATTTTCGATTACGACTTCTATCCCAACACCAGTCATCGACCGTACTTCGTGACCAAGCCGGTGGCGCTGTGGCTGAACCGGCAGCTTCACTTTCCTAACTGGACCGATGCGCAGATTGAGGCGATGCCGGTGACGCACATCATCGACTGGGCGAAGGCGAACGATGTCGCGATGGATCGCGGCTACATCAGTGAGGAACGCGAAGGCGGCACGCCGGCGTTGGGCACGGGCATTCCGGGCGTTCCGCGCGAGGAGTTGAACGTGCTGCCACGCGATGAATGGGAAAAAGTGAAAGACACGATGATTCTGGAATCGTGGCTGGCGGACGCCAAAAAGCAAGTTACGGATGGTTCGCGGAAGTAGCGGCGATGCGGCGTAAGAACCGGAAGCTGGCCACGCCCAATCCGAGGATCGCGATGGCCAGCGTCCCGTAGAGCAGTGCGGGGTGACGCTCGGTCCAAGGACGAACGATCGGCGGCGACGGACGATATTCTGGATTGATCTCTTCAAGGCCCGGCGCCGGCGCGACGGTTTCACTTGAATTGGGACGCTCCAGAACATCGGCCAAATCGTAGTGCGGAGCTTTCGCGTCCGGATTTCCATAGTAGAGCCACCACGCACCCGAGCCGGCCGGCTCGAATTCCACCCGGCGTTCGATCACTTCGGCGGAGACGTGCGCGACGGCGAGCGGACGGTCGTCGCCGTTGAAGATGCGCACGCGCAGGTAGCGTTGGCGCCGCTCGTAAAATTCGAGCGCTGGAATCTGGGTGCTGGAGAGGCGCACCAGCACACCGCGGGTGACCGGCTGCCAAGTAATGCCATCGACGCTCGATTCCACTTCGGCATCGCGGGAGAAACGCGGCGTCGCGATGTCGAACCGCAGCCGGCCGCACGTCAACGGCGCGCCGAGATCCAGCAGCAGCAGAGTGGATTGCGATGCGGAGTCTTCGGCCGCGCGCGGCGCTAGTGTCGCGAGGGTGTCGCGGATAGGATCGGACTCAAGATGGAATTGAACGGAGGCTCCAGTGATTGAATCCGGATCGCGCCAGCCGGGAATCGTCAGACGAAGATAGCGGCGGGTAGAAACGGGATAGTCCACCGACAGAATAAAGGCCTTGCGCGAGGCTCCGGTGAAGTCGAAGATTTCGGCTCCGCCACGGACCAGGGACCAGTGACGCCGGTCATTGGAAGTCTCGATTCCCACGCGCTCGCGGAAGTTGGACTTCGCTGTTGCGATGCGCACGCGGTTGTGCGGGATAGCGGCGCCGACATCGAGCGTCAGTCCCAGGCCGCCGGCGCCGACGGATTTATCGAGCACCTCGGCGGCGATCTGGCGGCGTTCGATTTTGCCGGAGAGTTGCTGGAGGATGTACGGCGCCTCCTGGCCATTATGCAGAACGCGGAGGTCGGCCAGATCGGCGCGCGCTCCGCGATAGACGGCGGAATCGAGACGGACGGAGGCGATGGATTGCTTCGCATCGACGGAAAGCGGGCTGCGAAATTTCCAGGCGGACGGAAGGAAGGCCGCGCTTGCGATGACTGCGAACGCACTGCCGTTAATGAGGCGCCGAATCATCTTTCAGCCAGCGATCGATCATAACGCGATGACGCGAATACAGGTACGAAGTGGCGAGCAGCAATGCGCCCAAGCCGACGAACGCGCCCATTCGATAGAGCCGGCGCAGCTGCCAGACATCGTAAAGATAGAGCTTCGCGACGACGGCCGCGATCAGCACCAGCCCGAGAATCCGGTTCATGCCCGAGCGTTTCACGACGCCCACGGCGACCAGCAGCACGGCGTAGAGGGCGAGCCAAATGGAGAAGATCATGCTCTGCGCGTTGGTGAGATTGTCGGCGGTGACGTGGCGCTCCGCCCAACCGAAAATTTCCATCGCGACGCCGCACAGCATCACGACGTGGCCGGCGACGTAATACACCAACGCCAGCGACGGCTCCCGCGTCCAACGCGCCGCGAGCCAAAGCGCGATGGCCGAGACAAGAAACGTGAGAAAACGGGGGTTCGTTAGCGTCGAGTAGGCGGCGGCGTCAAGGTACATCCAGGCGTCGATGGCGATAAGGCGCGCCAGGACGAGAGCAAACAGGAGCGATCCGGCGGCGGCGATCAACTGGCGATTCAGGCGCGAGGCGATCCAGGTGAGCGCGGCGCCTTCCAGCGCCCAGCCCAACGTGATCCGAAAACCGGAAAATTGAATGGGCGCGGCGAGAGTGAGAAATCCGATCGCCACGCCCGCCGCGAGCAGCGCAGGCGTGGGGTCGCGCTCAGTCTCCGGTTTCGAGCGCCACATGGCGATTCCGGCGGACAAATGGAGGCCGGCCAGAGCGGCTGCGAACAGGCCCATCCAGTCGCGATATCCGGCGTTGAGCAGCGCATAGGAGGCAGCGAAATAGGCGGGGCCGTTCAGCGCGAGAGCGAGCATCGCGGCGTTATGCTCCGACTGCTTCTCGCCGATGAGACGCCACTGGGTCCACGCGAAGAAGAGCAGAAAACCGGCGGTGAGACCGGCCATGACGGCGGCGGCCGGCTCGCCATGATAGCTCCAACAGGCATAGGCAATCCAAAACCAGGCCAGTGGCGCCAGCGCCGGCCGATCCCAGCGGCGCAGTGCGGCGACGATCAGACCGGCTGCGGCTAGAGCCAGGCTCAACAGGAAGAACACCGACGGATGCAATGGCCAGATTGCGACGAGCGCTAACGCCACAAGCGACTGCGCGACGACGAAGAGCAGCGGGAAATCGACGAGCGTGAACAGCGCGTAGAATGCGAGCGCGAAGACGGTAGCGGCCAAGCGAGTTTGCGGGCTCAGCCATTCGTTGAACCAGGAATAGTAGAGGACGCCGGTAGCAACGAATGCCAGCGCCTCCAACGCCCACGACTCTTTTACGCGGCCGATCGCGATCGCGCCTAAGTCCAGGAGCAGCAGATAGCCGAGAAAAATCCAGGGGCGATCGACGCCGGTAGATAAGAGCACCGGCGTCATGTAACCGCCGAGCAAGCCGAGCACGGCGATGGAGACTGCGTCGTAGCGAAGCGACACGGCGCCGGCCGTTACGGTCGTGAGCGCCATCAGCGCGAATGCGAAGGCCTGAGGAACAATGTGGTAGAAGCCGAACGACGCGTAGAAGGACAAATAGAGCAGCGACAGTCCGAGACCGAAGACGCCTTGCGCAAAGATTTTTTGATCGCGATTCCAGAGACGATCCGCCGCGATCAACGTGGCCAGTCCGAAAAGAATTCCGAGTATCACGCGGCCGCTCTCGCCGATCCAGTGGCTATCGACGGCGTACTTGAAGAAGAATGCGATGCCGATGATCAGGGTGACGACGCCGATACGGTTGATCCACGTGAGGCCCATGCGGGTCTCAAGAGCTTCGGGACCCGGCGTGGCCGGAACGGGATCGGGCTGGACAACGCGCGGAAGCGGAATCGGTTCTGGCAGCGGGGCGTAGACCGGCGGCGCCGCAGGCTTCAGGGTTGGCGGAGCGCTGCCGGACTTATCTTCGAGCCGGGCTAAACGCGCTTCCATGTTATCGAAGCGATGGACCAATCGCGCCAGAGCGCCGACGATCGCATCCAGTTGCTCGCGTTCGGGCGAGTCCATATGTTTCCGGCGAATTAGACGGCAGTGGTTTCAAGCGCCTGCGCGGCGTACTTGCGCTCAACGTATTTGTTCAGCAGATCGATGAATTCCGCAACGATGTGGTCGCCGCGGAGAGTGACCGTCAAGCGGCCATCCACATAGACGGGAGCGACCGGTTCCTCGAAAGTGCCGGGCAGCGAGATACCGATATTGGAGTGCTTGGATTCGCCGGGGCCATTGACGACACAGCCCATCACCGCCACCTTCATCTCCTCCACTCCGGTGTACTTGCCTTTCCAGACCGGCATTTGCTCGCGCAGGTAGGTCTGGATCTGGTCGGCCATGTCCT
>JBDTAT010000657.1:0-2913 GCA_039924505.1 Bryobacteraceae bacterium | reverse complement strand
GGGAAACACGGAACGGCAGATTGGGTATCAGGCGCGCGGCGGGGAGCGCGACGGCGACGCCCAGCGCCAATCCAGCGATCAATTGCTTGGCGCCGCGTGTCAGCACTAATCCGAGAATGTTGCGCGGTGCCGCGCCCAGGGCCATACGCACGCCAATCTCCCGCGTGCGGCTGGTGGTCGATTGCGCGATGACGGCGTAGATGCCAACCGATGCCATAACCAGCGCGATCAACGCAAAGACGGAGAAGAGCGTGCCAAACACGCGGAGGAACCACACGTTATGCTCCACCGCCTGGGCCAGTGTTCTCACCTCGAATAGCGGCAGATCCTGGTCGAGATTCTGTACGGCCGCGCGAACGGCCGACGCAAGCGCCGTTGGTTCTCCGGTAGCGCGAACCAGCAGCGCCATGGAATCGTACCCTTCCTGGCGGTAGGGCAGAAACAGCAGCGGGTTGGGCGCGGCTTCATTTGGTTCCTGTACGATATTGGCGGAAACCCCAATCACCGGGATCCAGTCGCCGGGCTTGTCATGGTTGTCGACGCGGGTATAGAAACGGAATCGCTTCCCAACGCTCGACCGATGCGGCCAAAAGTTTTCGGCGAATTCCTTGGAAACGATGGCGGATCGCCGGCCCGGAAAGCCATCGCTGTCGTTGAAGTCGCGACCGAGGAGGAGCGGTAGATTGATGGTCTTGAAGTAGCCTGGGGACTGGACGAGGACGGAGGCGGAGGGGCCGCGCGCCGGGTCGGCAAGTGGAGCGTCTTCGATCTCGATGCGCCGTGAACCGGCCCAGAGTCCAGGGGGATTGGAGACCATCGCGACATGCGTGACGCCGGGCAACGCTCCGATGCGCGGCAACAGTTGTTCGAAGAAACGCACGCGGGCGTCGACGCCGGAATAGCGCTCCTTCGGAAGTTGAACGCGGGCAGTGAGGAGTTGATGGGCGGGTACCGACGGATTGAGGGACAGGCTATCGAGAAAACTGCGCACAAACAATCCGGCGCCGGCGAGCAACACCAGCGTAAGAGCGAATTGGCAGACCACCAGAATGCTCGAGAGCGTGCCGCCGTGCTGTGTCCCGGCCGTTCGAGTGCCGTCTTTCAGCGCGGTGTTCAGATCGCAACGCGACGTCCGGAGAGCGGGCGCGAGGCCGAACAGCAGGCCGCTGAAAAGGCAGATGGCGGCGAAGTAGCCGAAGACGGCGTAGTCCATGGTGAACTCGACCCAATAGGGCTTGCCGACGTCTCGACTCGCAAGGTCGAACCAATGAACTCCCAGAGTACACAGCGCCAGGCCGAGCACGCCGCCGAGCACGCTCAGAATCATGCTTTCGATCAACAATTGGCGGATCAATTGCCACCGCGAGGCTCCGAGCGCGGCCCGTATGGAAATTTCACGCTGGCGGCCTAGCGCGCGGCTCAGCATCATATTGGCGACGTTGGCGCACGCGATTAACAATACGAATCCCACCGCGGCCAGCATGAGCAGAAAGATTTGTCTGATGGGGCCGCCGTTGTACCGCTGCTGAAAAGTTTCGACAACTACGCTGACGCCTTTGTCCGATTCAAAATGGTCGGAGGCAAGACGATGCGCGATGGCTTCCAGATTGGCGCGGGCCACGGTGATGGGCGTTCCAGACTTGAGGATTCCGAAGAGCCGGAGCGATCGTTGGGAGCGGCTTTCGAGATCCGGCGTCGGTGTCAACGCCATCCACAGGTCTTCGTTCTGCGGAAATTTGAATCCTTTCGGCATGACTCCGATGATAGCCGCGGGTTTCTCGTTCACTCGCACCACGCGGCCGAGCACCTGGGGGGAACTGCCATAACGATCCTTCCAAACACCGTACCCAAGCAGGACGACAGGTTCGGCGCCAGCTTTGCCGTCAGCCGGAACGAATGCGCGGCCTAGGATGGGCGGAATGTGCAGCATCTCAAACATGCCGGGCGAAACCCGGTCCATACTGTAAATATGGGGCGGGTTTCCCCGCTCGCTGAGGACTGCGCTCTCTTGCGTGGCGGCTTCCAGGCCCTCGAAAGTTGAGGTTTGGGCGCGATATTCGCGGAAGTCGGGATATGACACGGCCACGTTCCCGTTGCCATGCGACAGGTTCCGATTGTCGACCGCCACCAGCCGTTCGCCCCCGGGCACGTTCACCGGTTTGAACAGCGCCGCATTCACCAGGGTGAAGACCATGGTGTTGAGGCCGATGCCTAACGCGAGCGTCACGACGACCGCGGCGGAGAACCAGCGGTGGGATGCGATCATGCGCAGCGCGAACCGGACATCCTGTGCCATGCAAACTGGATACGGATGCGCCCGGCGGATCGTTCCCTCTGAAGAAGAAATCTCTCGTCATGCTATTCTGGAATTTCCCTCCCGGTGTCCTAATGCAACGACTCAGCTACGTTACTCCGAGCGGAATTCGTGTTATCCGTAGCGCGTCGAAGACTTCGTTCCGCAAAGGTTTGAAGCATCTTTTGCGCGATCTTGACACGCATCGCGGAATTTATCTTTCTTCCGGTTATGAGTATCCGGAGCGGTATTCGCGATGGGACGTGGCGTCGCTTTGCCCTCCACTCGAAATCATCGCGTGGGGCCGAAAAGTGGAGTTCCGGCCGTTGAACACGCGCGGAGAGATTTTGAATGAATTGCTGGCTCCGGCGCTCGAATCTCATCCGCATTGGGAGTCGTTCCAACTGACCGGAGGCGCGCTGATCGGGCGGCTGAAGCCGCTGCCCGATCTGTTTCCCGAAGAAGAGCGCAGCAAGCAGCCTTCGGTATTTTCGATTCTGCGCGCGCTGATCGCGGAATTCCACCATCCGGAGGACTCGCGTCTAGCCTTGGTGGGCGCGTTCGGGTACGACTTGCTGTTTCAATTCGATCCGATCGAGATGAAGCTGCCGCGCGGCGCG
>JBDTAT010000656.1:0-4963 GCA_039924505.1 Bryobacteraceae bacterium | reverse complement strand
CCCGTGCAAATTGCCCGCGGGCGTTTGCGCCCAAGCGGCTGCCAGCGACAAAAAAAGTATCGGCACGGTCAGAAGCGCAAAGGGTGCGGCGCGCACCACCGTCGGTGGAAGGAACCGCTCCGCGCCGCACTCCGTTTTGCGCGAGTTCGTCAGAAGTCGCTTCACGCAATTAGTCCTTAAAGATGTGATTTGGCAACGTAAGGCTACGGACTCATACCGGGAATGTCGAGGCCGCCCATACCGCCGCCCATGCCACCCATTCCCGACATCGAGGGCGCTCCAGCGTTGGCCCCGCGGCCGCCGCCGCGCGATGCTCCGGGCGCCGGGCGCGAGGCGAGCTGAATCAAATTGCCGGCGTTCGATAGCAGTGTGATCGCGGTTACCTCATCGCTTTTGGCGCCTTTGGTGCTGGAAACGACAATCATATCGCCCACTTTCAAGTCTTCGAATTTCGACGCGGGCACGTGCTCCAGCATTTGCGCGATATCGGGCGAATGCCCGCCCATCGCTCCGGCGCGTCCGCCAGCAGGGGGTCCACCTATCCGTGCCCCTTCAGCCCCTGGCGTTCCCGCACCCAGCAGAGACTTGAAATCCGGCATGGTCTTCACGGTGGAGTCGGCAGTCACTTTAACGGTAAGCGGCTTCTTGGTTCCGATTTCCGCGATGGTGACATCTTTGGCTTCCGGATTGATCGCCGTAATGGTTCCCGCGCTGGTCAGGAACGTTCCGAATACCACCTCTTCCGCCGTCACCTTCGAGCCGTCGGCGCTCTTTTCGCCTCGCGCGCGCAGTTGGTCGCCCGGACTGATTTCGGCTGCGTTGCTCGGTTTCGCGTCGCTGAACTTTACCGAATCGGGAGCGTAACGGCGGTACGTGGTCTTATCCGTCACTGTGACGTTGGCGGTAATCTGCCCGGTAAACGAGCGCATTCGCAACGTGATGTCATTGCCCGCTTTCGACGCCACCACGCCGGCGATGCCGCGCTTGGTCCAGTCCAGCCGGTCCGCCTCATTGCGCTTGGCGATATCGCCGGCAGTCATCACCAGCAAACGCCGCGCTTCGGATCCGCCGGGTTTGAACGACACCAGAACGCGGTCTCCAGAAACGATATCGGTGATCTTGATCGGCTCCGCCTTCTTCAGGTCCTTTTCACCCGGTGCGATCCGCGCCGCCACCGTCTCCGGTCCGAACTTCACATACACCGTGTCTCCCGCGTCCGGCTTAATGCCGATCTCGCTCGACTCCACTTTAAATCCACTAACGGTGCCGATCAGCGGCTTTTGCGCGGTCTGCGCCATCGCCAGCGCGGCCGTCGCCAGCAACACACAGGTACGCTTTCGTGCCATCCATATCAATAAACGCGGGAGACCCGCGCAGGTACCGTTACGTTTTGTAAAGCTCACGCAAAGTTTTGTAAAACTCACGCTTACATGACGCTCGAAGACTGGCATTCTTTACCCTCCTTTACATATTTTTACAAGGTATTGAAACCGGCGCTTGGCCTGGTCCGTCCTTGAGGGAAGCACTCTTGAGGGTCCACCACATCCTAAAATCGATTTTCTTCTCCACCGGGACGGCGGGCGGGTTGGCCCGCGTGACCGCGCTTGTTCTGCTGTCGGGTTATGCTTTATGCGCGCCGGAACATTCGATGCAGCCGGTGCGTGTCTGCGAAGTTCTACAGGATCTGCCCGCCTACAACGGCAAAACCGTGGCCGTCATAGGGCGCTACTCATTTCGTCCGACCGGATACTTTTTGAGTGAGCAGATCTGCGACCGGAAGCTGACGACCGGCGCGTTCGTCTGGCCCAACGTGCTGCGCGTGTCGTTCGACGGGAAGGCCGCACCCAAGCCTCCGGTGCCGCTCGAAGTCGACGGCGGGACCATTTACAGGAAGCTGCATGCGATCGAGCGGCATACCGCGCTGGCGCACATCCGTTTTGGCACACCCGACTACGATCGCTGGGCAGTTGTCTACGGGCGCGTTGAAACCAAGAAGGAATTTCTGGCGCCTACCCCGCCGGCCCACGCCGATCCGGCGAAATTCGATCCCGCACCGGCCCGCTTGGTCACGGCCAGCGCCGACGTGGTGATTTTTGTAGACGCCCATCCGGACGACCAGTAATTTCCCGTACAATAGCAATCCAGTGTCATTGGAATACGCCGCTATGAAACCTCAAATCAAGCTGACACTGGTCCTGCTCGTATGCCGAAGTGAAGACCCTTTGAATCCACGGATACCCAGTCCGCCGGATCAGCCTCAGAACCACTATCCCATGTCATCTTTACGCACCCTTCCCGAGAGGACACGCAAGATCGTCGGACAGACGACCGGTGGTTTCAAAATTTCAAATATTTTTGGCTAGGATTCCGCCGATCTTCTGGATCGTTTGCTTGGCGCCTTCCTTCGACCGATCAAGCGTGCCGCGCTTCTCATCAAGATAATCCTGAATCGCCTGCTCCACCGTCTTGAACGTGCCTGGATCAGCCTTGGCGTTTTGGCCGGAGAGGAACTGAACGGCCCACTGATCGATTAATTCTTCGGCGGCGAGCTTGTCTCGCACGCCCAATTTCCCGAGCGAGCTGTTGAACTCGAAGGGCGGGATCTTGGGGTCTGGATGCCGAATCAGCAGCTTTGCATAGATCTGGCAGCCACAGCCGAAAACAAGTCTTGAGTGCAGTCCCTTGGGTGTTTCTAATGCGGCGATGCATATCGGCATTGCGGCCGGTGGAGCAAGTAAACATCATGCATCGGCCGATGGTAGCCGCAAACTCGCCACAGTGCAATCGGCTCTGAAGCAACATACCTTGAATCAATCGGATAAACTGGCGGAGGAAGAGGGATTCGTACTGACGTGGGCTAGTAGAAAACACTCAGGTCGCTGATTCTGCGATCTGGCTGATTTTACAGGATTGTCTCACCAACAGCTTTTTTGCGACTTCGACATCCAAACTGCCCACAGTTGAACGCTTCACGTCTGCGTCTGGCGGAAGGGGTGGGATTTGAACCCACGAACGGCTTTCACCGTTGGCGGTTTTCAAGACCGCTGCCATCAACCGCTCGGCCACCCTTCCGCACCCCTTCATTGTACGTCAGCGTCCCAAGCCAATACGCCCAGGCCGCTCTGAACCGCTCCGCTGTTGATGAAGCGAGTGAAGGTGAAGGCCAGCCTTTTCGCCCAACAGGAAAGTTAAGCGGTCGGCGCGGTGGCGTAAAGAGCGCGCAACTTGTTTTTCACGAATGGCGATCGGGCTTCAGGATAAAACGACTCCGAATCTTGGACAAGAGCGCGTCATCCATGCCGGGAATCTGCGCAAGATCTCCTGGGTTGGGGCGGTAGTTCAGCGCACTATAGAGTTGAACAGCCATCTCACGATCTACCCCCAATACGTCACGAAATACATTCGGACCTTGACCCTCGGGGTCGATTGGCTCGGGGTCAGTGCCGTCTTTCAGTACTCGGCTGATGTTCCTCAAGGTCAGAGCCGAAAGCTCCAGCCCTGTTGCACCAGCGATATTGGTTAGGGGTTCCAGCGTGCTTCTCAGTTTTTCAACACTCTCGGTCAACTTCTTCACCGCTTCGATAGCCTCCTTCGCATCCGTCTCCATCTCTGACCGTACGTGCATGGAATCCCGGTACGCCTCGAAGTTTATTGGCCAATCGTCGCTAGTGCGGCCATTCAATTCGGGGTGGAAGTAGCTCGCCCTAACGTCGAACTCCATTGGCCCCCCGCTCTTTCCGCTTAGGATATCGAAGCTAGTGAAGTACCTGAACCGCAGTCTTTGTCTGGGCGCCAGCCGGCGTATACCTCTCGAGAGCGGAAGAGGCATAGTGTTGTGGTCGGGCCAGGGTATCTGCGCAGAGAACTCGAACCTCACGTCTTCTGCGGTGACGTTTCCTACGTTCGCAACATCGAAGACCGCAATGAAATCTCGATAAAACCCTACGTCGAACGATACCAGCGGGGCGAGCCGTCGCGTTCGACTTTTCACGTCGGCGATCTCATAGTCTTCCATCGGGGTTGACATGAAGTTGTGGCGTTTATAGTACCTCTTGTCGGGGGATGCCTGATGTGGTCCACGAAAACTTTTCTGAACTTCGATCACGTAGAAGGACCGGCCCGGTGAGATCGGTATCGGGAGAATTCGAATATCCTCAATGCGAGGGTTAATGCCCGTCATGATTGCAGATTCGATCCACTCTCGTGAGATCTCGCCGTCATCCACGCCCTGATCCGTCGCGACGGGCAAGTGGTCCTTTTCTCCGACGCCGTAGATCAGCACACCGCCGTCAGAGTTAGCGAATGCTGATACATCCTTGGCGAAGTCGTCACGAGCATCTTTCCGAACGGCTCGGGAGTCTTTGTAGTCGAGATGAATGTTCTCTTGAACTTGGTCTCGAATCATCTTCTCGATGTCGGAAAGTGACTTCGGGGCGAACATGGTCAATTCCTTCGTTCTCATTAAAAAATGTCATGCCCACGCATTAACGCCACGCTTGCGGAGCTTGGTTGTAAGCTCCAAGACGAAGTAGTCCTCGAATGGGTGATGAACACCTTGGGCTGAATCCATAAGCGTAGTCGTCGGACGGGTACTGCACGACCGCGAGCACAGGGTACCGAAAAGTAAGCGCAATCTTGTAACTGCGGTCACGATGGTCTATTATTCAACCACTCGGCCATTCCTCCACCTCTACGCTACCTAACCTTCCTGCCGGCGCGCAATCTGGGTTCCTCGCTCAGGCGCGGTGCCTGTTCCACCCTTCGCATCCGGCCGCACCACTCGCGCCACTGCTAGAATAAAAACTCAATCCCGATGATCCGTTCTCTACCTAGCCCGCACAGGGTGCGAGGCCAGCTTCATTGCAATTCAGCAAGCCGCCCGCGCGGTCCGTTTTGCGGACTGTTACTCAAAGGCGCAAAGGGTGCGGCGCGCGCCGCCAAATCAACCGGCAGCCGTTCCGCG
>JBDTAT010000655.1:0-5706 GCA_039924505.1 Bryobacteraceae bacterium | reverse complement strand
CGCCTGGACGGAAAAACAGCGGCGCTTGCCAAGCTTGCCGTTCCCGGAAAATCAACCGCTAGTCCGCTGTACCAGCGCGTCGCGGGCTTGAACGGATTGGTCCGCATGCCGATGGGCGGCAAGTTGTCTCCGGCCGATATCGCACGGATTAAAACCTGGATTGACGAGGGGGCGGTGTGGCCCGACGGCGTGGGCGCGAAGATCGAGGAAACGAAAACTCACTGGGCCTTTATCCCGCCAGTGCGTCCGCCGGTTCCGGTGGTTTCAAACCCGCGCTGGACCGCCAATCCGATCGATAACTTCGTGCTCGCGCGCCTGGATAAAGACGGCTTGGCGCCCTCACCCGAGGCCGACCGCCCCACGTTGCTGCGCCGCGTCAGTCTGGACCTCACCGGACTTCCGCCGACGCCGGCCGAGGTCGATGCGTTTGTGAAGGACAAGAGCAAAAACGCCTACGAAAAGCAGGTAGATCGGCTCCTGAGTTCACCGCACTACGGCGAGCGGTGGGCCCGCGTGTGGCTGGACGCCGCGCGCTATGCCGACTCGAACGGTTATGAAAAAGACCGCCCGCGCGACGTCTGGTTTTATCGCGATTGGGTGATCAAAGCGCTGAATCGCAACCTTCCCTACAACCAGTTCATCATCGATCAGATCGCGGGCGACGAACTGCCCCACGCAACGGAGGATCAGATTGTCGCCACCGGGTTCCTTCGGAATTCGATGATCAACGAAGAAGGCGGAGTCGATCCGGAGCAGTTCCGCATGGAGTCGATGTTCGACCGCATGGACGCTATCGGCAAGGGGATTCTCGGCGTCACCATCCAGTGCGCGCAGTGCCATAACCACAAATTCGATCCGCTGAAGCAGGTCGAGTATTACCGGATGCTCGCGTTCCTCAACAACACCAATGAGGCGGATATCGGCGTCTATACGCCACAGCAGGAAATGCAGCGCGCCGAAGTTTACCGCAAGACGCGCGAGATGGAAGCCGCGCTGCGCCATCGGAACCCGGACTGGAAAGTCCGCATGGCGGAGTGGGAGAAGACGGTTACGGGCAACCAGCCGGTTTGGACGGTGCTGCATGCGCAGGTGGACGACAACTCCACCGGCGGCCAGAAATACGAGAAGCTCGACGACGGTTCGTTTCTGGCCGGTGGATACGCGCCCACATCCTTAAAGCTTAAATTGACGGCCAAGACCGATGCGCAGGATATCACCGCGTTCCGCCTGGAGCTGCTCAACGATGCGAATCTGCCTCACGGCGGCCCGGGCCGCTCGCAAAAAGGTATGTGCGTTCTTTCGGAGTTCGCGGTAGACGCCGCGCCTGCCGCAACGCCGGACAAATCCGTCCGGATCAAATTCGCGAAAGCAACAGCCGACATTTCACTCCCCTCCACGGAAATGCCGGCGGCATTCCAGCCGAAGACCGGAAAACGGAAGCTGGTGGGGCCGGTCGATTTTGCGATCGACGGCAAGGGCGAAACCGGATGGAACATCGACGCGGGACCGGGCCAACGCAACCAATCGCGCAAAGCTGTATTCACGGTAGCGGCGCCGATTTCCAATGCCGGCGGCAGCGTGCTGACCTTCTACTTGAGCCAGAATCAGGGCGGCGCCAACAGCGACAATAGCGACAACAACAACATCGGCCGCTTCCGGCTTTCCTATACAACCTCACCCGATGCGGCCGCCGATCCGCTGCCGCAAATGGTGCGGCAGGCGCTGGCGATTCCATCGGCCGATCGCACGCCGGAACAAGTCGAAACTATTTTCCGGTACTGGCGGACGACGGTGTCGGCGTGGCGCGAGACGAACGACCAGATCGCGACGCTGTGGAAGGAATATCCGGAGGGCGAGTCGCAACTGGTGCTGGCCGACCGCCAGAAGACCCGCGACACGCACGTTCTGATGCGCGGCGATTTCCTGAAGCCCGAACAAGTAGTCACACCGGGCGTGCCGGCGTTCCTGAATCCATTGCCGCCGAACGCGCCGCCGACGCGGCTCACTTTCGCCAAGTGGATGGTGGACCGCAAGGCTCCGACCACCGCGCGCTCCTTTGTGAATCGCGTGTGGCAATCCGACTTTGGCATCGGTATCGTCGCCACCGCCGAGAATTTTGGAACGCAGTGTGAGCCGCCATCGCACCCGCAACTGCTCGATTGGCTGGCGGTGCAGTTTATGGACAGCGGTTGGGACATCAAGGCGCTGCAACGTTTGATTGTCGAGTCGGCCACTTACCGCCAAGCGTCAAACGTGACACCCGCGCTATTGGAGAAGGATCCGTACAACCGGCTGCTGGCGCGCGGGCCGCGATTCCGAGTGGACGCCGAAATTGTGCGCGATATTGCGCTTGAAGCGAGCGGCCTGTTGAATCCGCAGGTGGGCGGCCCGAGCGTATTTCCACCGGCGCCGGCGTTCCTGTTCAAACCTCCGGCCAGTTACGCGCCGAAAGTCTGGAAGGAAGATACGGGACCGGAGCGCTACCGGCGCGCGCTTTACACGTTCCGCTACCGTTCGGTTCCCTATCCGATGCTGCAGGCGTTCGACGCGCCGAATGGCGACGCTTCGTGCGTCCGCCGCGCGCGTTCGAATACTCCGCTGCAAGCCCTGACAACGCTGAACGAGCCGCTGTTTGTCGAATCGGCGCGAGCGCTGGCGATGCGCACCTTGCGCGACGGCGGCCGCAACGACCGGCAGCGGATCGCGTATGCATTCCGCCGTTGCGTGGCGCGCAAGCCGACCGGTGACGAATCTTCCGAATTGCTCAGCTTGCTCGAGAAGGAGCAGCAGCATTTTTCGGACGGCAAACTGAACCCGTGGGAACTGGCGGCCGGCGATCCCGCGCATCCGCCGGAATTGCCCAAAGGCGCGACGGCGCCCGAACTCGCCGCGTGGACCGCCGTCTCGCGCGTGCTGCTGAATCTGGACGAAACCATCACGAAGGAATAAATCGATGAACTGCCAGGACAAACTTTACCGGAACCACGACCCCAGACAAATCACGCGCCGGTGGTTCTTCGAACAGTGCGGCGTCGGCCTGGGCGCCATTGCGCTGGGCCAGCTTTTAGCGGAGAACGGCTACGCAGCGACGGTGAATCCGGGCACGGACGATCCGCTGGCGCCCAAGCAGCCGCACTTTCCGCCCAAAGCCAAGCGCGTCATCTTCCTGTTCATGGCGGGCGCGCCGAGCCATCTCGACCTGTTCGATTACAAGCCGCAACTGGCGAAATTCGACGGCACTCTTCCGCCGCCGGAGCTGCTGAAAGGCTACCGCACGGCTTTCATCAACCCGAACTCGAAGCTGCTGGGCCCCAAGTTCAAGTTCGCCAAATATGGACAGTCGGGCGCGGAGCTTTCGGAATTATTGCCCAACCTCGCCAAGATTGTAGACGACATCGCGATCGTGAAATCGATGAAGACCGACGCGTTCAACCATGCGCCGGGGCAACTTCTGATGAATACCGGGACGATGCAGTTCGGGCGTCCGAGCATGGGCGCTTGGACCACGTACGGACTGGGCAGCGAATCGCGCGACCTGCCGGCTTTCGTGGTGTTCAGCTCCGGCACCAAAGGCCCCAGCGGCGGCGATTCGTGCTGGGGCAGCGGGTTTCTTCCGACCGTTTATCAGGGCGTGCAATTCCGCTCCGGCGGCGACCCGGTTCTTTACCTATCGAATCCGGCGGGCGTGGACAATCAAGTGCAGCGCGATTCGCTCGACACGATTAAGCGGCTAAATCAAATGCGCCTGGGCGTTACCGGCGATCCGGAAATCTCGACGCGCATCAACTCGTTCGAGATGGCATTCCGTATGCAATCGAGCGCGCCGGAACTGATGGACCTATCGCGCGAGCCGAAACACATCCTCGACATGTATGGCGCCGAACCGGGGAAGGCGTCGTTCGCCAACGATTGCCTGCTGGCGCGGCGATTGGCCGAGCGCGGCGTGCGCTTTGTCCAGATTTATCACGAGGCGTGGGATCAACACGCAAACCTGACCCACGACATAAAGGTAAACTGCAAAAACACCGACCAAGCCTGCGCGGCGCTGATCCAGGATCTGAAACAGCGCGGGATGCTGGAGGATACCCTGGTTATCTGGGGCGGCGAATTCGGCCGCACTCCGATGGCCCAAGGCGGCACCGACGGACGCGACCATCACCCGAACGCGTTCACGATGTGGCTGGCCGGCGGCGGCGCGAAACCCGGACTCGTAATGGGGGAATCCGACGATCTGGGATTCAATGTGGTGAAGGATCAGGTGGACGTACACGATCTGCACGCCACGATTCTTCATCTGCTCGGCTTCGATCACACCCGATTGACGTACAAATTCCAGGGCCGCAACTTCCGGCTGACGGATGTGTCCGGCAATGTGGTCAAGCAGATGCTCGCCTGAGGTCGCAGCGGAGGAAGGTCCGCTTGCTGGCGCGCGGCTCGGCAAATCAAATCAAAGCGGTCATGGGCGGCGGCGCCCGGCTGGATCTGGAATATCTGCCAGGAGCAGTTTCCTGGCACCGTCCAGATCGTAGAGCTCTGTCCTGCCCGGCAGCATCTCTGGGATCGCGGCGGTAAACTCCACTAGGTTCGGGGGGCATTGAAGCCGGTTGCAAAACTGTGATCGGTGCCCGACTGAAGCGCTCAGACATGTTCTGGACCGTCCGCTGCCCCTGTGCCCTGATTGCGCTTCGATGTTCTCGCCACAGTCGATAATTTAACAACTACTGCGGGCACCGCCGCGGTTGATTGCCCACTCTGTGTCGCGCACCCGGTGCAAGCACGCGCTTTGCCCTTTCGATGCCGGAATCGATTTGCTGCTGGTTGACGAATCCTATTGGGCATACGGCACAATTCCATTGTTCCGCTTCTTGACGACGGAAGCGGACCCTCGGGAAACAGCTGAGCTTCACGGAGGGCGTTGTCATCGGAAGAGCGCTCGTTTGTGCGCTTGTTTCTGGAACGCGACAGGCAGAGGCCGGCGGGCAGCCGGTACAATGTGATTGACTGTATGAAACTCTGTTACCTGGACGCGTTTTCTGGAATTAGCGGCGACATGACCGTTGGCGCGCTGCTCGATGCCGGCGCGGATGCCGCTCGCCTGTTCGATGCGTTGACCAGCTTGGGCACGGGCGCTGAGTTCCAGGTCGAAAAACTAAAGCGGCGCGGCATCGCGGCGTCGAAGTTTCGTGTATTGGGCGGAGAAACGCGCACGCACCGTCACCTGCCGCAAATCCTCGACATGATTGGGAAAGCGGCGTTGCCGGGCGAGCGGAGCCGGCAAAATGCCCGCGCCGTTTTCGAGCGGTTGGGCGAAGCGGAAGCGCGGGTCCACGGAATTCCGATTGAAAAAGTTCACTTCCACGAAGTCGGCGCGGTGGACTCCATCTGCGACATTGTAGGCGCTTGTGCGGCGCTGGAGTTGTTGGGCGTGGAGGCCGTCGCGAGTTCACCGCTGAACCTGGGCAGCGGCACGGTGAACACCGAACACGGAGTGCTGCCGGTGCCCGCTCCAGCAACGGCCGCGCTGCTCGCGGGCAAGCTGGTGTATGCGCGCGGTCCGGCGATGGAGTTGACGACACCCACCGGAGCCGCGTTGGCGGCCACGCTGGCGCGGGAGTTCGGCGCGCTGCCGGCGATGCGAATTTCAAATATCGGCTACGGAGCCGGCGATCGCGACTTCCCGGAAAATGCCAACGTGCTGCGCGTCGT
>JBDTAT010000654.1:0-5598 GCA_039924505.1 Bryobacteraceae bacterium | reverse complement strand
AGTTCGCCGAGCGGCGTAAGAGTGCGGATGCCGAGCGCTTGCAGAACGGCGTGCGCGGTGTGGCCACCGAAAAGGATGAGCGCATCGGGGCGCGATTCGGCGACGATTCGCTTGGCTTCAGCGGCGAAATCGGCGGGCTGCGCGCCGGCTGGTGTTTCGAGGAGACACCATCCATGCGAATCGAGGAGTGGGAACGCGCGAACGGTCTGGGCGCGCGAGGCCGGATGGAGGCTGCCGTTCACTACCAATGCACGATTAGCGGAAGCGGTGAACGGCGCGGCGGTGCGCGCGACGGGGAGTAACCGGGCCAGATAACGCGCGACGCTCGCGGGTCCGGCGAGAAGCGGCGGGATGGCTTGGCGTAAGGCAACCTCGACGATGCCGCCGATGTCGCTCTCAGTTTCGCTGTCGCAGACGAAGAGGGTCGGCATGGGGGCGTCGGCGAGATGACGGGTCAATTCGCCGGCGTCATGAATTAAGGTTGCAGAACAGGCTAGATGATCGGCGATGCAGCCGGAGGAGACTGGATTCGCGGGATCGCGAGCGAAGGGTGTCTGCTCTACGGGACTGCCATCGACGTAAAGCCGCCCGTTGCGCACAGTGCGGCCAAGCATCGGGTAGGCGGGAGCGTAGATCAGGGAACTGTGCGGCCGTGCGCGCATTATGGCGTTCAGTTCCGCGCCAATGGGGCCGCGCAACGTGGAGTCGGTCTTCTTGAAGAGATAGCGGCCGGTAAAACGGTGCGCGAGATCGCCGGTGATGCGCGCGGCGCCGGCATTACTGAGGTGGCGCGTCTCCAGATCGCAGACATTGGCGGCGTTGGCGGCGAGCTCATCGCCAAGGGTGATAAGCGTTGAGATTCCTTCTCCGGCTAGAAGCGCGCCGGCTTCGAGCGCGCCGGTGAGATCGTCGGCGATGATGAGCAATTCTGCAGGTGCAAGCGGCTGCATCTTGGAATACACTTATCGTTTCACATATGAGAACACGGACATCGTTTTTTTGTAGCCCGCGCACAACAGACTCGCCAACCATGGCCAAGTCCGCTGAGCGTTTCATTCGTTTGTGGCCGCGGCTGGCGGCCTGTGCGCTGGTTTGCGCGGCGGCGACGGTGGCGTTTGGGCAAGATGCGGCTGCGCCGGTATTTCCGTATGGTGCGGTGTACTTCCGCAAGTCCAATCCGCCGGAGCAGGATTGGGCGCGCGACCACGAAACGGCGGCGCGGATCGGGATGAACACGTTCCGGCACTGGTTCATGTGGTCGGCGATTGAAGTAGCGCCGGGAAAATACGACTGGCGCGATTACGACCGCATGATGGAGCTGGAGCAGAAAAACGGCATCCGCGTGGTGATTGCGGAGCTGACGAACGCGGCGCCGGAGTGGGCATTCGACCAATATCCGCAGGCGCGGTATCTCGCGAGCGACGGAACGGTGGCGCACAGCGGTATTTCGGGAAGCAGCGCGACCGGCGGATTTCCGGGACTGTGCCTGGACAACGACGATGTGAAGGCGCGGGCGGCGCAATTTCTGACGGCGCTGGTGGAGCGGTATCGCGGGCAGCCGGCGACGCTCGCCTACGATGTGTGGAACGAGAACACGTACAACGGAGGCTCGCCGTTGAAGATGTATTGCTACTGTCCGGCGACGCAGAAGAAATTCCGGGAGTGGCTGAAGGCGAAGTACGGAACGCTCGACGCGCTGGAGCACGCCTGGTACCGGTACAGCTACGCGTCGTGGGACCAGGTGCATCCGCCGCGGAATTTTTCCGGCTATCCGGAAAGTTTGGACTGGCTGCAGTTCCGGATCGACGACGCGTTCCGGCTGTTGAAATGGCGGACCGATCTGATCCGGAGTTTGGACTCGAAGCACATGGTGGTGGCGCACGGGGTAGCGGGAACGCTGGAATCGCTGCCGTCGGCCACGCACAACGAATGGCGGTCGGCGTCGCTGGTGGATGTCTGGGGGCTGACGTGGATTGCGGCGCGCAAGGGCGACGAACCGTGGAAGCAATTTCAGGCGCTGGATCTGGTGCGGGCCGGAGCGCGCGGGAAACCGTTCTGGCATGCGGAGGCGCAGGCGGGTCCGTTGTGGATGCAGCCGCAGGTGATTGGGCATCCGCGCGACGATGGACGGATTCCAGATGCCAAGGATGTGCGGTTGTGGAATTTGATTTCGTGCGCGGGCGGGGTGACGGGGATTTTGTATCCGCGGTGGCGGCCGCTGCTCGATGGACCTCTGTTTGGCGCGTTCGCGCCGTTCGCGATGGATGGCTCGGTTACGCCGCGCGCGGAGATGGCGGGGAAAGTGGCGCGGTGGGCGAATGAGCATCCGGCGCTCTGGAAGTCGCGGCCGGTTCAGGGAGAAATCGGAATCGTGTTTGCGCCAGAGTCGGAACTGTTCAATTACGTGCAGCAAGGGAGCACGAAATTTTACGCGGAGTCCATGCGGGGCGCGTATCGGGCATTTTTCGATTCCAACATCCAGCCGGATTTTGTGAGCCTCGACGATATTGGGAAATACAAAGCCGTCTATCTGCCGTATCCAGTGATGTTGAGGGAGGCAAGTGCGGCGAAGCTGCGGGCGTACGTGGAGCAGGGCGGGGCGTTAATCAGCGAAGGACTGCCGGGGTATTTCGGCGATCGCGGGCATGTGGGAACAGTGCAGCCGAATTTGGGACTGGACAAAGTTTTTGGCGCGCGCGAGAGCTACGTCGAATTCACGCCGGACCTGCTGGATAATTTGAAGCTGCGTGTGCGGGGCAATGAAATTTATGGACGGTTCTTTTTTGAGGAGTATGCGGCGGCGGGCGGAACAGTGGCGGGCACGTACGCAAACGGACACGTCGCGGCGGTGGAGCACCGGTTGGGGAAGGGGAAGACGCTGCTGATCGGGTCGTTTCCGGGGGGCGGATATTACTTGCACCACTCGGCGGGCGGGCGCGCGTTTTTCGAGGGGCTGCTTGCGTGGGCCGGTGTGACGCAGCGGGTGAAGGTGAGCGACCCGGATGTGCAGGCGCGGCTGCACGAGGGCGCCGGCGGAACGTATCTGTGGGTGGTGAATCCGGAGCGGGCGGAGCGGCGCGTGACGGTGAAGCTCGACGGCGCACCGGGATCGCTTACGCACGGGGAGGATGTATGGGATGGGCGGCCGGTCGCCGTGAGTGGGCGCACGGTGACGGTGACGGTGGGCGACCGGGACGCGGCGGTGGTGCGGCTGCGATAAGTTGTCTCCGGAACACGCCAGTGAGTTGGCTAGATATACGCCACCACTTCGATTTCTACTAGTGAGTTGCCGGGGATGCCGCCGGCTGGGGCGACGGTGGTGCGGACCGGTGGCTCGGAGCCGAAGCTGCCTCGAAAAACTTCGTTCATGCCGGCGTAGTCTTTCAGGTCGTTTAGGAAGACGTTGACCTTGAGGACCTTTTCCATGGAGGAGCCGCAGCGCTCCAGTTCCGACTTGATCTGGTCGAGAACGCCCTTAGTGTGAACCTTGATGTCGCCGGCCTCGTGATAACCGATGCCGGAGAGGAACAGCAGGTTGCCGTAGGAGACGGCGGGCGAAAACAGCGGCTTGGCGGGTTTTTTGTCGTTGTGCCAATGGACCTTTTTCGTGGGCCCGGTTTGGGCCTGTGCGGCGCCGGCTGCGGCGGCCGCACCTGCGGCGCCGGCAGCGGCCATGAATAGATTACGGCGATTGGTGGTTTTCATTGTGTGTCCTTGAAGTCGGTTTACGCGCGGCAATATTGCGATGTGGAGGGCGCGTGATATTGAACGTCGAGGTGCGGGGTCGCGAGGCGGCGGTGATCCTGAATGCGCGAGGTGAGGCAGGCCTCGAGAATTCCGCTGACGGTTAAGGTGCGTTCGATCGGATACGGCGCTTTGCCAGTGGTGAACATCTCCTCGGCCTTGTTCATCAGGCAGGCGGAATAGGTGACGTTGGGCACGGGCGAAAGAAAAAATTGCGTGGAGCGCGGTTTGGCGAAGCCCTTCACGCGCGCGGCGAAGTTGTAATCCTCCACGGCTCCGTTGAGCATCAGCAAGGTGGTGCGGAGTCCGTCGCGGCGCTCGATCATATACGCCCACGGATTTTTCACGAGCACGGGGAGCTGGCCGTTGGCAACCAGGTTCTGCGTGCGGCCGTCGAGCACGGTGTTGCCTAGCGGCGTATCGCTGCGCGAGAGCGCGTCGGACAGCAACTCCTCCGACCACAATCCGCTCGCGCCGGCGTCCCACACGTCGTCGTTTTCGAGAAGCTGAACGGACTTGATGCCGGTTTCGCCGCCGCGTCGGCGTTCCACCATGCACTGCATGGCTTCCAGGGCGTGATAGTCCATGGCGTCGGAGCCGCCGACGCCGACCATGAGGGCTTCTTCGATTTCGCAGCCGAGCGGGAGTTCCAGGTCGGGCAGACGCCAGGTGACGGGGAGCGAAGAGCCGCCCATCAACGGGAATTTCATGCGATGCGCCGTGTCCACCATCCACTTGGCTTTTTCGAAACTGTAGGAAAGATTTTTGTCGTTGTAGACGGGAACGACGCGACCGTCTTTTTCGAACACGTCGACGCATTGCTTGAAAAATTCGTAGCGCGGGTAGAGAATTTGTCCTTTTTCGTTGCGCGGATAATCGCCGTGTTCGCCGATGATGAGCACTGCGTCGCAGGCAAGTTTACCGCTGCCGCAGCGTAGCGCTTCGGCGACGGTTGGGTAGACCTTGAAGCCGAACTCGGCGGCGCGCGCCTGGCTGAGGTCGCCGTCCGGATGTTGATCCACGTAGAGCGAAACGATTTTGGCGTTGGGGCGATGCCATTCGCCGTTATGCGGATAGCCGACCAGGAAGCGATCGGCCATGTGCTGGGCGTGCGACAAGTACCGGTAGATGGTGGTGACGACGGCGATGCGAATGGGATTGGTGGGCATGGTCGTCTAGGTCCTCTCGAACGTGGATTCCCGGGTGGGTTGATACTTGATCGCCAAGTGCGGCGTGTCGTACCGGGCGCCTTTTCGATACAGGCTCTCGACACCGGCGGCGGTGAGGCCGGTAGTCAGCAGGGTCCGTTCAATGGGAATCGTTTCTCTCCCGGTGAGATACATCTTTTCCATGTTGTTGACGAGCGGGCTGAAGAAATCCGCGAGCGTGGTGCGACCGTCCGGCATGGGCAAGTACATTTGCACGGAAAACGGCTGCGCGCGGCCGCGCAGGCGGGCGGCGAAATTGAAATCCTTCACCAAGCCGTTCATCAGCAGCATGGTGCAGCGGACGCCGTCCACATGCTCGTAGCGGTAGGCGACGGGTTGTTTCGTAAGGCGCTGCATCTCTTCGACGGTAGGGAAAATATCGTTGAAGCCTGCGCGCGCCGGGGTCAGAGTGTGGCTGCGGCAGAGGGCGGCCTCCATCAGATCGTGCGGCCAGACACCTTCTTTGTAGGCTTCCCAAAACCGATCGCCGCGATAGGCCTGCATCCATTTGACGCCTTTTTCGCCGCCGCGCCGGCGCTCCACCATGCATTGCAAGGTTTCAAGGCCGTGGAAATCGTAACTGTCGACGCCGCCATAACAGACGCAAAGAGCCTCTTCTACTTCGCAATTATCCGGCATTTCGACG
>JBDTAT010000653.1:0-3908 GCA_039924505.1 Bryobacteraceae bacterium | reverse complement strand
GCGCCGGATGGCTCGTGGTTCGCGATGGCAGACAATGGTACTGTACGCGTGCGTCCGCTGAAATCTCCTCGTACTGCTGAACCTTAAAACTTTACATCCTTGATGTGCGTGGCGATGAACCAGCTATTGCCCCAGGCGTCGCGGACGCCGGCGCTGCGGTCGCCATAGGGTTTGTCGTTGGGCGCTTCGATGCTTGTGGCGCCCGCGCGCAGCGCCTGCGCATACACCGCATCCGTGTCCGCCACGTAAATGTGAAGATGGCAGGGCGCTTGCCGGTTCGCGCGAAACGCTTCGTCAATCTCAATCTGCCCGTCGCCGATGAGAACCGTCGCGTGCGCGATTGCCCCTCCCGGCCATTTGTGCATGCCCTCCGCCTTCGCGCCAAACGCCTCTTCGAGGAACGGAATCATCTTCTCCGCGCCGTGCAGGTGCAAATACGGCTGCACCGCAGGCTGCTGGAACTCCGGCTCCGGCGGAGTGATGTACCACTCATTTCCAAACGGGTCGCGCACACCCGCCTCGTACTGTCCCCAAAACTGGGAGCCGGGCTCATAAAGCGAAGTCGCACCCGCTCGCAACGCATTGCGATACGCCGCCTCGGCATCCGGGACGGTCAAATGGATCGTCACCGGAGAAGGCGCATACTGCTCATTTCCGTCGCTCAGCTCGATCATCGAGTCGCCCAGCTTCACTTCCGCGTGCATGATTTTGCCGCCGGGCGTGGGCACGCGGAGCTTTTCGTCCGCGCCGAACGCGTCCTTCATGAAGTCTATAAACTTCGCCGCATTGCCGGCGAGAATATACGGCGTGATAGTATGGAATCCTTCGCGCATGTAATGAATCGCGCTCGCCGCGCCCTTTGTTTGCCCCGCCGGCTTGGTTTGTACCGCCCCCTTCGTCTGTGCCTCCGGCTTTTCTCCGGCACCTCCCGCTGCCATCTGCTCCATCATTTCGTTATAGCGCCGCTGCATTTCCGCGGGCGAAACCTCTTCTTTGAACGTCGAAACTCCCCATCTGTATCCGAACGGGTCAGTGATCTGTCCTGAGCGGTACCCATAAAACTGATCCTGCACCGGCCGGGCCAGTGTTGCTCCCGCCGCGACCGCCTGGCGCACGAACACGTCCACGTCCGCGACCGTCAGCTGGATTCTTATCGGCGAGCCGCCCATGGTTTCCGCGCTGAGCACATCGAAATCCGGAAACTCATCCGAAATCATGATCCGCGAATCCCCGATTTGCAATTCCGCGTGTCCGATTCGCCCGTTCGGCTCTGCCAAACGGTAGGTTTCCTTCGCGCCGAACGCTTTGGTGTAAAACTCGATGGCCGCCGCCGAATTCTTGAAGCACAAATACGGCGTGGCGGTCTGGTGACTCTCGGGTGTTGCCACAGGCTTGCTCGACATGGTTGCTCTCCTTATCAAATCTGCATTGAGAACTGTCTTGCGGTCTCGTCAATTTGCCGTCGTGGGCGCGATCCGCTTCGAACACAGCTTCGCCGCCAGCGCGAAAACCGCGGGGAAACATTCGAGGACGTATCGCGGCTCCGGTGTTTCAATCGTCGTAAGAAACCCGGTGCGAATCACAATATACGCCACCAGCAGCAGCGCCGCGGGATTTTGGCGCGCGAGCCACGCACCACCCAAAGCCATCGCCGCATACGCAATGCCCAGCAGAAAAAGTCCCAGCGAGACGCAATATTCCGGCTCGCTATTCTCCCACCAATAGTGAATCGGCCACAAATGCCCGGAAAGCGGCAGCATCTCAATGCGCGGCGTAAACCACATCGAAAACACGCGAAGGAATGGCACGGTAAAATACGTCCGCAACGGATGCCGCGCCGTTCGCTCGCGCGCAATTTCCGCAAATCCGCGATCCAGCTCAGGCGTCATCTCCGTCGTCTCGTTATACGCCGCCAGCAGCTTCGCCACCCGTTCGCGCTCCGCTGGCGAATCAAACGCCGACGTCCGCACGTCATCCAAATTGATTGGCGAGCCGTCCACATTCCACGGAACCAGGAACACATCCCCAAAGCGCCACAGCCAAGTGCCGGTCCACGCGTAAAATCCGTGCGGCGTGAATTCGCCCGGCAGTTCGCTGTACCGCGGGGCGAGAAATTGGACTGTGTGCAGCACGCGCCAGTTTCGCGCCGCCCATGGCAGCAGCGGCAAGATCAATCCCACGGCCATCAGCAATCCCGCGCACGCAAGCTTTGTCCAATTCTTCGGGCGCCACCACCATCCAAGCAGCACAGCCCCTGCCGCGGCCAGAATCAGCGGAGTCTCCGGCCTCACGAGCGTTCCGAAACCCACGACAATTCCGCCCATCAGCCATCGCATGTTCGTGGACATTTCCGCCGCCGAAATAACGGGCGAAACAAATCCTTCGGGGAGGCGCGACTCGCGCAGCGCCTCCATCAGCACCAGCAACGCCAGCGTGCTCAAAAAAATTGCCAGCGTTTCCGTCAGGACCACTGCTGTGTAATTCGCCGTGAAAGGGCACAGCGCCGCCAGCCACAGCGCCGCCAGCGCTACCCGCCGCCGCGATTCTTTCGGCGCGAGCACCGCGGCCATCGCCGCCACCAGCACGCAAGTCAGCACGTCCAAAAAAGCCTGCGCTGCCATCACGGCTCGCGCACTTTCTCCAAACATCGTGTAAATCACCGCTAGAAACGCGGGATACCCCGGCGTGCGCAGGTCGACCGGCGTCAAGCGCTTAAGAATCTCCAGCCCATAAACTCCGTGCCGCAGCCAGTTATGCGCCAATTGCTGGTAAATCGGCGTGTCTCCGGCATCGTAAAATGGAAATTTCCATAGGAAGTAAAACCGCAGCGCGAACGCCGCGAGTGCAGCGCCCGTTACGTGCGCGCGCATCTTAATAGAAGCGGTCATTGACAGTCTTTCCGCGGGCAGCTAGCTTGGAATGACGGCATGGTAAAACGCAACCCCATATTCTATGACGAACAGCGCCGCCGCTGGCGCCGGACTCGCCGCGTCCTCGAAGTTTCAGGCATTTTGTTCACCCTGATCGTCATTGTATTTTTTTTCAACATGATTCGCCGTCCGAACTTGCCCGAACTCCTTCTTCCCCAGCGCGGCCAGGCGTATCGGCCCGTTCCTCCGCGTCGCACGGCAGCGAAGCTAAAGCGCGCGAACTACCGCCCGGGCCGCCGCAGCAAAGTCGCAGCCCTCGGTAACATTCCCGAGCAGTATGATCCGCTCCGCGCCGCTTTTTACGTCAATTGGGACTCGAACAGCCTCGCTTCCCTGCAGCTTCATTATCGCGATATCGACCTGCTCATCGCCGAAGAACTGCACGCCTTCACCGCCGACGGCAATCTCGCCGTCGACAAGGACCCGAAGCTCGACGCCTGGCTGAAAACCCTGAATACCGAGCTGCCCATGATGCCGCTCCTCAATAATTACGACGGCAGCAACTGGCAAGTGCAGCCTATGGCGGACATGCTCGCGAACGCCGGCTCCCGCCGGCATCTCGAGTCATCACTCGTTCAATACGCACAATCGCACAAGGACGCGGGAATCGCGGTCGACTTCGAGGAAATCCCCGACGCGAGCCAGAAAAATTTCGTCCTGTTCATCCGCGAGCTCGGCGTCGCGCTTCATGCTGCCAACCTGAAGCTAATGGTCGGCCTTCCGGCCGCCGATTGGGCGTATGACTATAAGGCCCTTGGCGCCGGCTCCGACGCCATCATTCTGATGAACTACGATTTCCACTGGCCACAATCGCCGGCGGGCCCCATTGTCGCTCAGGATTGGTACCTCAAGAACCTCAAGGCGATCGTCAAAATGGTCCCGCCGCAGAAGATCGTCATGGGCATTGCCAACTATGCATATGACTGGGCCTCACCGACAAAAACCGCGCCGCATCCTGTCGCCGACGCTTTGTCCTTT
>JBDTAT010000652.1:0-5759 GCA_039924505.1 Bryobacteraceae bacterium | reverse complement strand
TGCGCGATTGCGCGTGGAGTCGTTTCCGCCCGCGCCCGCGAGCGTCACTAGGCCACGCGTCTGGTTGCGCGCCAGCAGTGCCAGATAGCGGGCCAGATTCTGGCCGCCCAGACCGGACTGCCGGTTTTTCAGAGCAAGCACGCGCATCTCCGCGGCCGCATCGCCGGCAGAGCGGTAGCTCGCCGCCGCCGTCACCAGAATCTCGTCGCGGTTCTGCGTATCGGCGGGAACCACCATCCAATAGGCTTCCAGCCATCCGCCAAGCTCAGAGAATTTCATGCGTTGCCGTTCCAGTTCGATCAGCCGCACCATTTCAGCCTGTGCGGCCGGCTGTCCGGCGTTTGCCATCAGGAACTCGCGCCGCCATCGGGCTTCCAATTCGTATAGCCCCGCGCTCGCGGCCAATGGAAGCAGTATTTGTTCCACGGTCTCCCGCGACGCTCCGGCTCGCTGCTTCTCTGGAAACTCGCGCACAACGGAGCGCGGCGGCAGCGTGTTTCCGGTTGCTTTGAAGGACGCCGCCGCGCCCTGTGCGCTCTCCAGAAACGCCGCAAATGCGGCCTTTTCTTCCGGCGTGTAATTACGCGCTACCACCGCGCCCATGCCGGGCAAACTCGGGAGCGCAGCGGATAGGCCAAACCGCAGGCCATTGGCACCAACCACCGCAGGCCCCATGCCGCGTAGGCGCCGGAGCGGAGCAAGCGCGTTCGCCAGCCGCGCCCAGGCGATGGCGTAGGCGCGCTGCCGGGTGAGGATTTCCACGTAGGTTGCCGCGCCTTGTTCCACCTCGGCGGCGTCGGCGCCGGCGCGGTCCATCCCGAGTTCGGCAAACTGGCGAGCCTGCGGCAGCATTCCCCACGATTCGAGATCGCGGGCGGCAGCGAAATAATTTCCAGCCCGATCCGGACGGCCCTCGATCCGCGCTTTTCGCAACGCCGCCACGGCCGCATCGGTCTGGCCCTGGCGCGCGCGCGTCTCGGCGATCTTCTCCATCCACTCCGAGTTGCCGTAGGTCAGATCGTAAATCTTCAAGTAATCGCGCACGGCGGCGTCGAAGCGAAGCAGCCGCTCCTCCAAGCCGGCCCGCGCGATGAACAGATCGGAGCGATCCGGCCGAATCGCGGTCGCACGATCATAGGCTGTGATTGCCGCCGGCAGGTTTTCAAGCTGCGCGTCGATGCGGCCGAGCACTACGGCCAGACGCGAGTCGCGCGGCGAACCGGCCACGGCCTTCTCGTAATACGCCACTAGTTTCTGGCTCGCATTATGCGCCGCCGCATAGCTAGCCGCCTCGCGCGCAAGGCCCTCGTCATCGGGATAGCGATTCAGAATTTCGATGTATTGGTCGATCGCTCCGTTGTAGTTCTTCAGCCGCGTCAGCACGCCGATCAGCCCGCGCCGCAGCGCAGCGGTACGCTCGATTCGCTCCTCCACCGATAACGGAGCCATTCCAATGGCAGCCAGTTTCGCCCTATAGAAGTCTCCCAACCCGCGGTCGTCACCGGCGCGCGCATAGGTGTCGGCCATCGCGGCCAGATAGTCCGCGCGATAGGGATCTTCGCCGAGCAATGCGTCCAGCAGTCCACGCGCCCGTATGAAATCCCCCGCTTCGGTTGCTTTTCGCGCGGCTTCAAAATTAAACTGCTTGCGATATTCCGGCTCCGCCGCGGCCGCCGCCTGCGTCAGCAGATCGACGGCGCGCTGGGTGTTTTTGTTCCTCCAGTAGTAATCGACCGACGCCCGCACCACGCCCAAAATCTTCGGATTGCCGCGATACAGCTCGTCTATCGTGCGGGCAGCGGCCGCCGCTTGGCCTTGACTCTCATAGAGACGCGCCAGCGCCAAGCGGCGCCGCAGGATCTCGACCGGGTCGGTCAATACCGCGATCTCCCGCTCCATCGCACGCACCTGCACCGTCTCCAACCCGTCGGCGCGCGCCGTGTTTTCGATCTGCGAGAGCAGGTCGAACGACGTGACGCGTCCGGCCAGAGCGGTCAGAGACGCTTCGAGATCGGCACGTCGATTCTGGCTTTCGAAAATGGCCACGCGCAGCGATACCGCACCGGGAGTCGGATCCGGCCCGGCAACCAAAGCCGATGTTAACCGGTCTACTGAAGCGCGCAGCGCCGGCCGGCGGCCAAGTTCGATCAACCGCGTTCGCGCGGAAGTGACGCCATCGGCGGTTGCGCCTTTCACGTACTCCGCCAACGCCCGGCCGTAGTCACGCTGGTTCTCATAAATCGCGCCGGCCTCGTAGGAAAACAACGACGCGTCGGCGAACTTTTCCCGCGCCCCGCCAATTAACCGCAACGCGTCATCGTAGCGATAGTAATCCCAGAACACAGTTGCCGCTTCCAGATAGCCGCCGGTCTTGCCAGGTTCAATCGCTGCGATGCGATTCCAGTACGGTCGTGCTGCGTCAAATCGCTCGCGGTCCGCGTACATTTCACCGATCCGGGTCAACGGGCCAGAGTCCCGCGGGCGGAAGCGCGCCAAGCGCTCCTCAATGCCCACCGCCACGCCAAGATTTTTAGAATCGAACGCAGTCAGCGATCGCGCCAGCGCGGCAGCTCGCGTTCCTAAGGCGACATCGCCCGGATCCTCGGCCTCCAGACTCTCCAGCAACGGCGCGGCGTTCTCAAAGTGACATCGCCACGCTTCACCCTCCGCTAGAAAACGCGCCGCTGCCTCGCTTGTGTTGGCCGCGCGCACTGCCGCCAGTTCGCCGTCAAGGCGATGGGAGCGCGATAGCATTTCGAAGAATCGCGCGCGCAAATCGTCCGCATAAAACCAGTTATCGCGTAATAACTTTTCATAGGCTGCGGGATCGGCCGTCCCGCGCGTCCGATACGCTGTCAACAGATTGCGCACGAACGTCAGATTGTGCGGAAAGCGCTGGTGCGCGTACAGATTGATCTGCCGGTAGAGAGCCGCCGCCATCCCATCGCGCGGGGCGACGTCATCGAAGTACGCTTCCAGATCGGTTCCCGAGAAGGTCTTCACCACTCCCGCGGTCAGCGCTTGAAACTGCGCCGTCTGTTTGTGGCGCAGATACCAGCGCGCCAATTTGTGACTCCAGGAGCGATCCGGAAAGTGCTCGATCGCTTTCCGATAGACCTGCTCCACCTCCGCGCCCAGACGGTTCTGCTCGAGGAACGCCGCCAGCCGTTCGTAAAGACCGGGATCGTCCGAATTACGATCCAGCTCACGGCGGTACACCACCAGCGCATCTGGAATCCGCTTCAACGCCACCAGCCGCGAAATATAACGGTCGAGCACACGCGCATATTCCGCCGATCGGGCCGGGATCGCCGCGCGCATCTGCCCGTCCTGCGCCGCCGGAACCGCCTCCGCGACTCCCTCGCCGAGCGGCACGCCCCCGGCCCGCGCCGCCAGCTCCTTCAGCAGGCTCTCGTACACTGCGAATTCCTCGCGCGTCCGGTTTCCTTGCGCATAGGCATCCGCCATCCGCATCGCCACATCGGTGCGATTCGCAGCCTTGGGAAACACCGCAAGAAACTGCCGCCCGGCCGCGATCACGCCGTCGCGCGCGCCATAGGTGGCATACGCGGCGATCAGCTTGCCGTGCAGCTCCGCCCGTGCGGCAGATTCGGGGAACCGCCGGTCGTATAGCGCAACTAACTCGGCCGCGCGCGCCCGGTGAAAGTATGCCCCGGCCGCGCGATCCTCCTCGGCATACTGCGAAGCGGGGTCGGTGGAATTCAAGACCAGCGACAGAATGCCATTGAGGAATCCCGGACCCGGGTCAAGGGTGGCGATGTCGCGATAAAACGACAGATCGCCCGAGCCAAAGTGAATCGGTTGCTCCGGCGCGTCGAACAGTAGCCGCGCGAGTCCGCCCAGCCCGCGTTCAGCAGCGGCGGCGTCATTTCCGGACAAGCTGTAGAGCGCGTAATATTCGCGCGCCGCTTCATCGTAGTCGTGGATGCCCTCGAACAACTGCGCCAGCGTGAACAATTCATCGGCTGTCCACGCCACGCCGCTGCGCTCCTTGCGTTGCCGGAACTCCACTAGTGCGCGCCGCGCGGCGGGCACGTTGGCCTGCTGCTGGTAGTAATAGAAAATGCGCGCGGCCGCGTTCAAATCTCCTGGATTCGCCGCTTCGGCCCGCCGCGCCTCCGCCAGATATTTTCCCAGCGATTTGGTCTCGCCCAGCAGCGCGAAATAATCCTTCACCAGCTCCGGCGGCCAAAGCGGACGAAACGATCGATCGTAAACCGCCAGCGCGCCAGCGGGGGCTCCTCCGCTCCGCTCTATCTGCGCGCGCGCACTCACGGGAAAAACGGCATCATCGGGAAATGCTTTTCGATACGCCGCGACTGCCTCTTCGGCGGCGCGCATCCGTTTCCGGGTCAGCGCATACGCAAACCAGCGCGAGTAAACCTGCTGCTCTTTCGGATAGTGTGTAGCCCAAGCCCAATATTGTTCGATTCCGGCTTCAACCGGCAGCGCCTGCGCGTCGATCAATTCAAGTATCCGCTCAAACGTCTTCCATGGCCGCTGCTCCAATGCCGGCAGCAAGCGCTCGGCTGCGGGAGGCGGAGCGTGCGCAGCCAATGCCAGCGCCGCTAACTCATCCCGCGGACGGAGCCGCCGATGGTAGAAATCCGCGAGCGCCAAGTCCCCGGCAGGCTTGTCGGACACCAGCGCCGCGTATTTTTTCCAATCCGTTCCGGCCGCCTGAAAGTCGAGTTCCTGCTCGGCCTCGAGCGCACGGAGGGAGTAAAGATCCGCTTGCGCCGGCGCGGCAGCAATCAGCCGCGTCAGCTCCGGCCGCGTCTCTTTCGGCGGACGGCGCATCGGCACGGCGCCGCCCGGCAAAGGAACCGCCCGGAAAAAGACGCTTTCCAAGCGGCTTGCGCCTTCCACGTTTTCCGCCCACCGGGACAGTTCCGCGCGGGCGGCGATCACCAGCGCGGTTGCCGCCGCGGCTGCCGCCCACAGAAACTTACGGCGCCACTTCAAGCGGCACCTCCTGGCTTCCGATGTTGTGCGCGAAGTCCTCCGCCGTTACGGTCAAATTGTACCGGCCCGCGGGCAAATACGCGGGAACAAACAACTGGCCGGTATTGGCATTCGCCTGCGCATTCCAGTGCAGGTACAACGGCGCCGCTCCATAGAGGCGCGCTACCACCGTCCGCGTCGTTGACGACGCCGCCACCCGCACACCCACAATCCCACCGGGGTGCACGCGCGTTTTATCCAGCTTCACGCGGACCACCGGAGGCTTACTCGCAATCGTGAACGTCTTCGACTCCTTGTACACACGACCTTGGCGGTCCCGCAGAATCAACCGGACGCGATAGGAGCCGTCGGTCAAATCCGCAGGCGCGAGAAACCGCGTCTGCCACGTTTCCTCTTCTTCCAGATACCGCAGCTTCTTCACTAGACCGAAAGGGAACAGCGCGACGACAGACACGATGGCGCCGTCGGTCTTAACTCGCAGCACCGGATCTCCGGGACGGATCAGCCGCGGGCGAAGCAACGCCCGTGGAGCCGCCAGAAACGACGTATAGGGAGTGACAAATTTATACTTGCGCGCCAAACGAATAATCTCGTCGATGGAAACGCGGTCCTCGCCCTCACGCTCGATTTTTTCGAGCAGCGCATCCACCCGCGCCCGGGCCCACTCGCGCGGCAACTGCGGATGCCCGGCGCTTTCCCGAGGAAGAGGTGCGGACACGCGGGCCTGGCGGACGCTGAACGCCGCCCGCCGCTCCGGCTGTTTGTATTGGCCC
>JBDTAT010000651.1:0-4425 GCA_039924505.1 Bryobacteraceae bacterium | reverse complement strand
TACGTTTCGTCCCAGGTATAGGTCTGGTCCTTGTGCGGGCGTTCCCGCATCTCCTCGCGGGTCAACGCGCGATCGGGCATGTGCGGCTTCGCCGCCCGTGTCGTGTCATAGAGCACCTCGACCGCGCTCTCGTCGCTGGCCCAGGAATGCGCGTCCAACAATCCGCACACCAGTTTGTCATAGGTATAACCCGGATACCGCAGATCCACGAAAATCTTTCCCGTGGGATCCACGGTCTGCGCATAGCCATGCACCAGCCGCTTCACTTTCGCCCGCGTTGGTTCGGATCCGGTCGCTGCCGCGAAACGGGCCAGCGCGGAAACATACTGCCCGAAATGCGCCCCGGGACAGAAATTGTCGTACCACCCGCCCATGTCCTCTCCCGGCGCCGGCAATCCCGCGCGCCGCCGGTAGATCTTCAGCAGCCGGTCCTCGCTCAGGTTCAGAAAGAACGAGTGATTTTCGTCGAACTGCCGCTTCAGCGGCCCCCCCAGCAATTCGACGGCGCCATACGGAAATACAGTAAGGTCGGGGTTTCGCGGAACTCGCGCGCGCTCCGCGGTCTGTGCCGCCCGGCCGATCGCCGTCCCCACCGTCCCCGCCAGAAAACTCCGCCGCGTCCAGTCATCCATTGAGCACCCCCGCATTGACCACCCCTCCCGCCACTACGAAGCATACCGCCGTCTCATCCCAAATGGAAAATCTCCGGAACCGCCGCCATCTGCTCGTCCGCGTTCCGGCCCGGCGCGCCTTCGAAAAATTCCGCCATCTCCCGCTGCCAGCGTCCGTTCACTTCCGTCGCCGCCATCCGCCGCAGCGCACCCTCGAAGTCTTCAGTCTCCAGGTATCCAATCAGCAGCCCGTCCTCCCGCAAAAATAGTGAATAGTTGCGCCACCCCGTCTCCCGCAGCGCCGCCTGCATCTCCGGCCACACCGCCCGATGCCGTTCTTTGTACTCCGCCAACCGGTCCCGCTTCACTTGCAGGCAAAAACACACTCTTTCATGCCGTTTTCCCGTCATATATGCTCCTTCGATTTTCGAGTCACACCCTATCTTTCGCCTATTATCAGCTATTTACCGGGAATCGAGAACGGATCGCGCATTTCATTTGCTATATTCAAACCGGAGAGATTATCCGAGTGGCCACTCAGCCTTTCCCTCTTGAGCGCGCAGGACGCGGCGGCATCCTTCCGAAACAAACGGAATGTGGCCGCCGCGCTCCGTTGTGCGCGTTTGAGAGATGATCGTGTTTCCGAGCTTTTCCAGGTAGTAGGGCCTGGGGGAGCGAGGAACAGACATCGATGTCTGAAAACGAAGCAGCCAGCCGCAAGCGGTAGCCGGTCGCAGGTAAAAGGTTCCAGAAAATCAGCGCTTTCTTGGCGGGGGGCGCGGATCCAATGGAATTTTGAGCCAGGCCGGCGATCCCGCGGCGTGCCATCTTCAACACACTGTGTGGGGACAGACTCCGGTTTGTACCCGCGCAGAAATCGAAATCGTTTCTTGAGGCCAAATTGTGTTCCAACATAGCCCGCACGCTACACTAAAACGAGCATGTCCGATCTCAAGCTGACCGCCCGCGTGAAAGCCGGCGGGTGCGCCTCCAAGCTAAGCCCAAAAATTCTCGATCGCGTCCTCGCCCGCATCCCGCGCCTCGCGAACGAAAATGTGCTGGTCGGCTTCGACACCGCCGACGATGCCGGCGTCTACCAACTCACCCCCGATTGCGCCCTCGTTCAGACCGTCGATTTCTTCACGCCCGTCGTTGACGACCCCTTCACGTTCGGCGCCATAGCCGCCGCCAACGCGCTAAGCGACGTCTACGCCATGGGCGGCAAGCCCATCTCGGCGCTTTCCATCCTCGCCTACCCGGCTGCCGGAGACCTCGACGACCTCGAACAGATCCTCAAAGGCGGAGCCGAAAAATTGCGCGAAGCGGATTGCGTTCTGCTCGGCGGCCACAGCGTCGCCGACGACGAAATCAAGTTCGGTTACGCCGTCACCGGCATCGTCCATCCCGCTCGCATCCTCACCAACGCCCGGGCCCAGCCCGGCGATGTTCTCCTCTTCACCAAGAAAATCGGCACGGGCGTCGTCTCCACTGCGCTGAAACGCGGCTTCGCCGATCCGGCTCACGTTGCCGCCGCCATCGAGTCCATGCTCACGCTCAACCGCCCGGCGGCCGAAGCGACTCTCGAATTCAACGTCCACGCCGCCACCGACGTCACCGGTTTCGGCCTCATCGGCCACGGCCGCGAAATGGCTCTTGCCAGCAACGTCACGCTCGAAATTGAAGCGGCGCGCATCCGCTTTCTGCCCGGCGCCGTCGAATATGCCCGCCAGGGAGCCATCCCCGGCGGTCTCAAAAACAACCGCGACTTTGCCTCCTGCGTCGTCGAAGGAACCTCGAAATTCGACGACCTGCTCTACGATCCGCAAACCTCCGGTGGTCTCTTGCTCTCGATCCCGGAGCCGGACGCGTCCCGCCTCCAGGCGAAATTTTCCGGCGCGTATCCCATCGGCCGTGTTTTCGCCCGGCAAAATAAACCCATTCGCATCTTATGAAGGAATCGCCGCTCATCGTCGCGCTCGACCTCGAAACCGCCGCCCAGGCCCGCGAATTGGTAAAGTCGCTCGGCGGCTCGGCGTCATTCTACAAAGTCGGTATGGAACTCTACGCCGCCGCCGGCATGGATTTTGTCCGCGAGCTGATCGCGGACGGCAATCGGATCTTCCTCGACATGAAATTTTACGACATCGGCGAAACCGTGAAGCGCGCCGTCGCCCAGGTAGCCCGCGCCGGCGTGCGCTTCCTCACCGTGCATGGCAGCCGCGCCGGAATGCAAGCGGCCGTCGCCGGCCGCGATGGCGCCCCGCTCCAACTGTTAGCCGTTACCGTGCTGACCAGCTTCGACCAAACCGATATGGCCGACCTCGGCTATCAGTGCTCTATCTCCGATCTGGTCGCCCTGCGAGTGAAGAATGCATTAGCCGCCGGCATCGATGGTATCGTCTGCTCGCCGCGGGAGGCCAAATCCGTCCGCGCCCAGGCCGGCGAAAAAGCCATTCTTGTAACCCCCGGCGTCCGCTCGGCCGGGGCCGGCACAGGCGATCAAAAGCGTGTCGCCACCCCCGCCGAAGCTTTACAAAACGGAGCCAATTATCTGGTAATCGGCCGCCAGGTAACGCGTGCGCCCAACCCCCGCGCAGCCCTCGAAGCAATCCAAAACGAGATCGCATAAACCAGTCCGCCCACGCCTCAATTGAATCGCGACCTAAAGAGCCTCACAAGAAAGGAGTAGCGAACCATCTTGACCTTGAGTCTTGCACTGGGCGCCGCGAGGCGCCGGGTGAAGGGTAGACAGAGGCATCAATCGCGAGTTCCCGGCAGATCCGGCGTAGTCCCAGAGCCAGGAGCACGTCGAGAAACTACACGAACGAGAACCGGAAGATCTCGCCGGCATCCGGGGCGTACCCAAAAGCGCCATCCATGCACGCACGTCGGCGAGAAGTCGAACATCGGCGTACTACCTGCGAACCGGCTGAACAAAAGTCATGGAGACATGATGGGCGGAGGCCGGGGAGGGAAGGCCGGTGACCCTAAATCCGGCAGTTCGCCGCAGCGATAGGCGCCAGAACTGGCAGATCGAAGGATCTCGCTGTGAGCCGATCGCGAAAGATTGAACCGCAGCAGCCAGCGCCAGCGTTGGTTGAGCGTAAGCTGCTCCGCAGTACGGGCAAGCCGCTGTAACAGTTGGCATGGCGGTTCGTCTGGAACGGCCAACTGATTCGGGCGAGCACCAAGCAATGCAACAAATGCGTAGCCGAGCAGGCGGAGGCGATCCAATCCAGAAGATCGCCGGGCATAGCGACATTCGAGTCGCCTCGCGATCTGTCCATCCAACTCCGGAGCACATCAAGCGCGCCTTTAAGCGTTTCCAGGAATACAACGCGCGTTCGAAAAAAGCCGGAAGGACGAAGATTAGGTCCCGGGCAGCAGTTTAAGGGCGTCCGAAAGAAGGAGTCAGCACGAGTCCTGTATCGCCAGAAACAAGCCGATCGCAGTGGGTACCAGATCTTGACCAGCGAAGAGATAAACGCCATTTACAAGCAATTCGGTCCGGACGTGGCATTTCTCCTGGATAAGGTTGGGGATCATCATTGCGAGAATGGACGGCATACCACCGTTCCAAGGGAAGTGCGCCAGCGCCTCTTCAAGGCGTTGCGCCAAGCCATACCGGATGAGTGGCTGTTTGATCCGGAGCTTGGCCAGTATTTCTGGGCACATCTTGCGATCTTTTATCGGAAGGCGCACGTGGATCAAGCTCTTGCTGAGAGCATGCACTAAAGAAGTTCGTCGTTACAAAATGAGGCCAACGGGCACCCGCGCTGTACTTTGGGTGCCCGATCTTTTACTCACCACTGGT
>JBDTAT010000650.1:0-9941 GCA_039924505.1 Bryobacteraceae bacterium | reverse complement strand
TCCTGAACCAGCCGGTCGACCTGGAGCCATTGCGCCAGGCCGGCACGCCCGAAGGCGTCGTCAAGCTGGTGGAACGCGCGACGGCAAAGAAGCCGGAAGACCGCCCGCAGAGCTTCGACGCCATCTCCGGTGAATTGGAAGCGCTGTTGAAACAAGTGACGCCGAAACAAGCGGCGCCGCAACCCGCGGCGGGTACGGTAGCACCAACGGCCTCCGCGCCCGCAAGCCGAATTAAGCCGATAGCAATGGCCGCGATTGTGGTGCCGATCCTGATCGCGGCCGGCGCGGCATACTATTTCAGCCGGCCATCCACGCATCCCAATTCGTCGTTGGCACCGACCCTCGACAGTCCTTCCGGTGTGATGCTGCTGGTGGACGCGGGCGCATTTCCTTCCAGCGTCGATCGGAAGCCGGTCGTGTTGCCATCGTTCTACATCGACCGCACGGAGGTTTCGCGCCGGGCGTATGCCGCCTTCGCGCGCGCCATGAACCGCGCGCTGCCGCCCGATTTCGCGGGCGATCAACCCGATCTGCCGGTAGTGAACGTGACCATCGACGATGCCCGCGCATTTGCGAAATGGGCAGGCAAGCGTCTGCCAACCGCGCTCGAATGGGAAAAGGCGGCGCGCGGAATGGCGGGATCGACGTACCCATGGGGCGACGCCGCCGATCCGAAGCGCGCGAATGTGCGCGACAATCCCGACGTTCCCGTACACGCTCTACTGGCCGTGGATACGACGTTTGCCGGCGGCCTCAGCCCGTACGGCGTTTACAATATGGCCGGCAACGCGTGGGAGTTGGTCGAGGCCACCGTCACTCCCAGCTCGACCGCCGTCGCGAGATTCGCCAATCTGCTGACTCCGCCCGCAACGGCCGTGGAGAAATGGTGCCAGATCTGCGGCGGTTCCTTCAACACGCCGCTCGGCGCCGCGATTACCTACGAATTCAGCGAAATCCCGGAGCGCTACACGTCTCCCGATATCGGGTTCCGCTGTGCGCGGAGTCCGTAGCCGCCCGTGGGAGAAACCGCTTCGTTGCCGTCGCGGCCCGGCAACGCGTCGATTTTGGAGCGCCGCGCGCGTCGGCAAGCGGACCGTCGCGGTTTCCGACAAGGGCTTTTAGGGACCAAACGCTCCCGCACGGTCGCGCCATCGGAATCGGCTACAGAGCCGCGACCAGAGGGAGCGGTTGGTCTGGTTATTTCGCGACGGGCGCTTAGCCTGGCGAGGTCAAAAAAAAGACCGCCTGCCGGACACCTTGCAAGCGTGTCCAACAGACGGCCATTTCACTCCTGGATAACAGCCCGCAAAACGGAGCGCGCGGGCTGCTTACTGCATTGCAATGAGGGCGCCCGCACGCTCTTTGCGGGCTAGCGAGTTGCTACTAACGGTTTAGTAGTCCATCTCCGGACCGTGTCCCGGAGGCGGGCCGCCCGCCGACTTCTTCTCCGGAATCTCGCAGATCATCGCTTCGGTGGTCAGCATCAGGGCGCTGATGGAAGCGGCGTTCTGGATGGCGGTGCGCGTGACCTTGGTCGGGTCGATGACGCCCGCCTTCACCAGGTCCTCATACGCGCCCGTTGCGGCGTTGAAGCCGAAGTTGGAGTCCGCGTTGTTGCGGACCTTCTCGATCACGATCGCGCCTTCAAAACCGGCGTTGCCGGAGATCTGGCGGGCCGGCTCTTCGCAGGCGCGGCGGATGATGTTGATGCCGATCTGATCGTCGCCATTGGTTTTGACGCCGTCCAGAGCCTTCGCCGCGCGCAGCAGCGCAACGCCGCCGCCCGGAACGATGCCTTCCTCAACCGCGGCGCGCGTGGCGTGCAGAGCATCCTCGACGCGAGCCTTCTTCTCCTTCATTTCGGTCTCGGTAGCTGCGCCGACCTTGATCACAGCGACGCCGCCGGCCAGCTTTGCCAACCGCTCCTGCAACTTCTCGCGGTCGTAATCCGACGTGGTTTCGTCGATCTGCGCGCGAAGCTGCTTGATGCGGCCCTCGATCTGCTTTTGCGTGCCCGCGCCGTCGATCAATGTGGTGTTGTCCTTGTCGACGGTCACGCGCTTGGCGCGGCCCAGGTCTTCCAGGCGGACGCCTTCCAGCTTAATGCCGGTCTCTTCCATCAGGGCTTTGCCGCCCGTCAGAATGCCGATATCCTCGAGCATTGCCTTGCGGCGGTCGCCAAAGCCCGGTGCCTTGACGGCGCAGGCGTTGAGCGTGCCACGCAGCTTGTTGACGACCAGAGTGGCCAGCGCTTCGCCTTCCACTTCCTCGGCAATGATCAGCAGCGGCTTGCCGCTACGGGCGATCTGCTCGAGCAGCGGCAGAAGGTCCTTCATGTTGCTGATTTTCTTCTCGTGGATCAGGATGTAAGGATCCTCAAGAACCACTTCCATGCGATCGGCATCCGTGATGAAGTAGGGAGACAGATAGCCGCGGTCGAACTGCATGCCTTCGACGGTTTGCAGCTCGGTGACCATGGTCTTCGATTCTTCAACGGTGATAACGCCGTCCTTGCCGACTTTCTTCATCGCCTCGGCAATGGTGTTGCCGATGGTGGTGTCGCCGTTGGCCGAAATGGTGCCAACCTGAGCGATCATGTCGCCGGAGACGGGCTTGGAGAACTTCTTCACTTCCTCGACAACCAGCTCCACGGCCTTCTCGATACCGCGCTTCAGGGCCATCGGATTGGCGCCGGCCGCGACGGCCTTTACGCCCTCACGGAAGATGGACTGCGCGAGAATGGTCGCCGTCGTGGTGCCGTCGCCGGCCACATCGGAGGTCTTCGACGCCACTTCGCGGACCATCGCCGCGCCCATGTTTTCGAGCGGATCTCTCAGCTCGATCTCTTTGGCAACCGTGACACCGTCTTTCGTGATGGTGGGGCCGCCGAACTTTTTCTCGAGGACGACGTTGCGTCCCTTCGGGCCAAGAGTCACCTTCACCGCGTCGGCCAATTGGTTGACGCCGCGAAGAATCGCCTGGCGGGAGTTTTCGCTGTATACAATTTGTTTTGCTGCCATGATTCCCTTTCTCCTGATGAATGATTAGGAGGCCTTCGCCAATTTCGCGGAGCCTTCCAGAACGCCAAGCACTTCGTCTTCGCGCAAGATGAGCAGTTCGTTCCCGTCGATCTTGATCTCGCTGCCCGAGTACTTGCCAAACAGGATGCGGTCGCCGACCTTTACGTCGAGCGCGACCAGTTTGCCGTCGTCCAGGCGCTTGCCCTGGCCGACCGCCACAACTTCAGCTTCCTGCGGCTTTTCCTTGGCGGAGTCCGGAATAAACAGACCACCGACTTTGGATTCTTTCTCTTCGAGCCGTTTGACCACGATACGATCATAGAGCGGTCGAATATTCATAACGCTACCTCCAGTGGACTTAATTGAAATCGAACCAATTTGGATTTCTTGGGCTGAAGCGCACAGCGCTGAAGCCCCTCTCATTATTAGCACACTCCAGGGAGGAGTGACAATGTAATATCGCAACATGCTGATTACAAGTAAGATACAGATTCTGTAGAAATATTAACAGAGCTGGGGCAACCGCTTCCTTGCGCGCGCGGCTCGGAATGGGCCTATCGAGCCGCGCACACTCTTGCGACCACGGTCTGTTAGGCTGGGCAAATTGGGCCGGTAACGAATTATTTAGACAAGGCGAAACTGAACCATGCGAAACTACGAACCATTGACCCGCCGCGCGCCGGCGTTGGTTTCCGCGCTACTCGCCGCTCTGGCGATTCCGTGTACCGCGCAAATTCCGGCTGCGGACGCGCGAAACACCAATATTCCGGGCACCAACACGGTGTTCACGATGCCCGGGTATCGCACGCGCGCCGAATGGGAAGCGCGCAAGCAGCATCTGCGGTATCAGATTCTGTCGGCCGCTGGGATGCTGCCAATGCCGGAGAAAACGCCGCTCCATCCACAGATTTCGGGACGGCTGGAACGCTCGGGGTACACGATCGAAAAAGTCGCGCTGGAAACGATGCCGGGCTATTATCTGGGCGGCAATCTCTACAGCCCGCGCACGCCGGGCAAACATCCGGCGCTGGTTTCACCGCACGGCCATTGGCGCTACGGCCGGTTGGAGAATACAGCGCTCGCTTCTATTCCAGTCCGGTGCATCAATCTGGCGCGGCAGGGCTTCGTGGTATTCGCCTATGACATGGTGGGATACAACGACACGATGCAAACGCCGCACGCATTCGGCGGCCCCCGGGAGCAGTTGTGGTCCTTCGGGCCGCTGGGCCTGCAGTTGTGGAACTCGACACGCGCCGTGGATTTCCTTCAGTCCCTCGACGATGTGGATCCGGAACGCATCGGCGGCACGGGAGCGTCAGGCGGGGCGACACAACTGATCCTGCTGAGCGCGGTGGACGAGCGGATCAAGTTTTCCGCCCCTGTGAATATGATCTCGACGATCATGCAGGGCGGCTCGCCGTGTGAAAACGCTCCCAGCCTTCGCGTTGGCGCCTTCAACGTGGAGTTCGGCGCGATGATGGCCCCGCGGCCGATGTTCATGGTGTCGGCGTCGGGCGACTGGACGCGCAATACTCCGCGCGTCGAATTTCCGGATGTGCGCTCCATCTACGCTCTCTATGATGCGGCGGCCAACGTGGACACAAAGCAAATCGACGCGCCGCACAATTACAACAAGGACAGCCGGGAAGCGGTCTACAAGTTTTTCGGCGAACGCATTCTAGGAGTGACGAATCCGGCGAAACTGCGGGAGCGCAACGCGAACGTTGAATCGCTGCCGGATATGCTGGTCTGGTACCGGCGCACATTGCCGGCCAATGCGCTCGACTACGAACAAATCTTCGCGCAATGGGTCGCGAACGCCAAGGCGCAAACCGAATCGACCTCCAGCCCGGAGGAGTTCCGGCGGCGGCTGACCTACGCGCTGTCGGCGGATTGGCCGTCGCATGTGGAGAGCGAAGTCCACGGAAAAAACATTTTGCTCGGCCGTCCTGGAAAAGGCGATCGCGTCGCGGCGACCGCAACCGGCGCCGATCCACGGACCATCGTTGTGAGCGGCGGCGGCGATGCAGCGGTAAGCGATCCGGCTCTGTTGCTGACGGTTTTTCAGACCGGATCGGCGGTCGCGCCGCGAGACCGGTCCGAGACGTTTTTCCTGACGTTCAATAAGTCGGACGATGCCGAACGGGTACAGGACATCCTGACCGCGCTCGCCTGGCTGACCGAACGCGGGGTTCACAATCCGCGCCTCGTTGGCAGAGGGAAAGCGGCGATCTGGTGCCGGTTCGCGGCCGCGGTGGCGCCGGTTCCTGTGACGCTCGACGCCCCGCTCGATGGCTTCAACGGCGCCGATAAAGACTATATCGGCAACTTTTTCGTGCCGGGAATCCAACGCGCCGGCGGCCTGCGGGCGGTGAAGTTGTTGACCGGGCTTTAATCGCGCCCGTCCGCACTGTTCGCGCTTGACAATGAGACTACTTTCAGGTTATAGTCTGACTAGTCAGACTATAAAAGCTCAAGGAGGAGTTTATGACGAAAATCAAGACGGACATCCATCTGAGTTCTATGAGGGGTATCGCCAAAGTTTCTCTGATTTCCGGGAAGGTCTGGCAGGTGCAAACCGCTAAGGCGCAATTTAGCGAGCTATTCCGCTTGACGCGCTCGGTAGGCCCGCAACTTATTACGCGGCAGGGCAAAGAAGGGGTGGTGATGATCCCGGTGGAGCAATTCGATCGACTAGTGGGAAAGTCCGGTCAACCCAAAAGCCTGGTGCAATTCTTCCGGGAATCGCCGCTAGTGGGCGTCGATCTCGACTTGGAAAGGGACAAGGATACCGGCCGCGACATTGAACTATGAGCGGGTTTCTGCTGGATACCAATTGCATCTCCGAACTGGTCCGTCCGCGGCCGGAACCGGGCGTGATGGAGTGGATGGAAGCTGCCGACGAGCAGACGCTTTTCCTCAGCGTCCTCACGCTGGGCGAGATTCGCAAGGGAGTGGCGGCTTGTCCGCAGAACAAACGGCGGTCGCAACTGGAGACGTGGCTCGAAACCGGTTTGCGATCCCGGTTCGCCGGCCGGATTCTTCCAATAGACGACGCCGTGGCCGATCGCTGGGGGCTGCTCACCGCCGAAGTGAAGCGCAAGGGAAAGACGCTTCCGGTGATCGATGGGTTGCTGGCGGCCACCGCTCTTCAGCACAACCTCACGATCGTTTCAAGAAACACCCGTGATTTTGTGAACGCGCATGTCGCGGTTCTGAATCCGTGGAAGGCGTAATTTCAGAGCCGCGCCGCCCAGCGGATGTTCAGCGGGCTTCGTGACAGGTTGTGCAATCGATGCTGGCTTTGTGGGTGCGATGGCACTCCATGCAGCCGCCCATCGTGATATTCCCTTCGCGCCATAGGGCATCGCGCCCGGCTACCGGGCCGTGGCAATCGCCACACTTTGCACCGGCTTCCAGATGCGTTCGATGGCTGAAATCCACGTAACTGGGGATCTGGTAGACGCGCACCCACGGGATCGGCTGTTTCGATTTGGCGTAAGCCGCCAGCTTCTGAATGGCCGGCTTGTCCTTGGCGATCGAGACATGACAATTGAGGCACCTGGATGCCGCGGGAATGCCCATCGTCTCCCCGGGGTCGGCGTTCGGATGGCAGTCTTTACAGGTCAGCCCGAGCGCGAGGTGCAGCTTGTGGCTGTACGGGATAGGCTGTTCGGGCGGCGTGGACGGCTTTTCGGCCGCCGTCGCGGTAAAACCAAAAACCAGGCAGGCGAGCAGCCCGCCGCAAAGCGTCAAAGCTCGTTCCTCCGCATCTTTGCGGCAAGATACTCGGAGGAGCGCATGGCCAACGACAGAATCGTCAGCGTCGGGTTCTGCGAGCCGCCCGAGACGAACGCGCTGCCGTCCATCACAAACAGGTTTTTCACGTCATGGCTCTGGTTGAACTGATTCAGCACCGAAGTTTTCGGATCGCTGCCCATGCGGCAGGTTCCCAACTCGTGAATACTCTCGCCGGGTGGGACCATCTGGGCGTGTTTCGCCAGCACTTCAAAACCGGCGCCACGGCAGATCTCTTCCGCCGTTTCGGTGGCGTCCTTCGCCATCGCGTATTCGTTTTCGGAATACTTCTGCGAAATGTGAAGCGCCGGAATGCCCCATTCGTCTTTCACGTCCGGGTTAATGCGAACATGGTTTTCAAAGCGCGGCAGCACCTCGCCCATGGTGGTCATGTTGAAGCCGGAGTTTTGCGTGTCGGCGAGTTCCTTGAATAGAGCGTCTCCGTACAACGGAAAATATTTCGGGTTCGGCGTGCCGCCGCTTCCAAAGTCGAACGCGTAGCCGCGGAGAAAGTTTTTCTCGCCCGCCTTCAAATTGCGGAAGCGCGGCACGTATCCGCCGCCGCCGATCAGGTGGCGTGTTGCTTTCCCGCCGCGCGCCTCCGGCACCACACATTGGATGCAATTCTTGACATAGATCTGATCGAACAGATAGCGGCCCAGTACGCCACTGGAGTTTCCTAAGCCGCTGGGATACGGCCGGGAAGTGGAATTCAGCAGCAGACGCGTGCTCTCCAGGCACGACGCGCCGACAATCAGCACGCGCGCCGGCAGTCGATAGTCGCGCTTGGATACGCGGTCCACGAAATTCACGCCGTTGACGAGTCCGGTTTTGGGATCGACCGTGATTTCGCGCACCACGGCGTTCGGCACGATGGTCAGTTTTCCGGTTGCCAGCGCGTCGGGCAGCAGCAGATTCACGGAACTGGCCAGGGCGCCGGTGGCGCGGCGCGATTTGGTGGTCGGCACGCCAAGCTTCTGGGCGGATGCAATGAAGCGCTGGACGCTGAGGCTATCGGGCGAATCGTCTTCAAGAAACACGCCGTCGGGCAACTGCGGTAATCCTTCGCGCCGGCCGGCGACGCGGAAGATCGGCTCCACGCGGTCGTAAAAGGGTTTTACGTCCGCGTAGGAGATGGGCCAGTTGTCGCCGTAGCCGTCGTGGTCCTTCGCTTTGAACTCGAAATCGCTTAACCTCCACGAAGCGCGGCCCCACTTCAGCGTCTTGCCGCCGATTAGCCTGACGCGGACCCAATAATAAGGATCGTCTTCCGGGTAGGTGTAGGGATTCTGCTTTTCGTCGGCCCAAGTATTGGCGTCGAATTCGGAAGCCTGAGTGACGTGGGGGAAGCGGCCGGGTTGCCCGAAGCCGCGATACGGAAGGTCGTAGACGGCCTTCAGCGCGCGGTCACGCTCGAAATCGATGGCCGGTCCCGCGTCGAGCATCAGACAACGCACGCCCTGCTGCGTCAGTATGTAGGCGGCCATGCCGCCGGATGCTCCGGAGCCAATAATGAGGACGTCGTAGTCGGATTTCATGGGGTTACCCGGTATGGGGTTACTCGATGGTGTACCAGTAGGTATTCAACCCGCCCGCGCGGCGGCCATGGGAGGCTTGCGCAGCGATGAATTCGCGCGAGTTGACGGTTGCCTCCAGCAGGTCGGCCTTGGCGGCGCGCAGAAATCGGGCGTGCGGATCGGTGGCGTCGCGATAAGTCCACGGCTCACCGAGCGGCTTCAGGAGAGCGCCGGCCTCGGACGCCGTGAGATCTTCAAACGCCTTGCCGTGCAGCCGATGCGCGTCCGCTTGCAGCCTGTCCAGACCGTCGCCATAAAGTTCCTGACGATTCGACGGCGATTGGGCCAGCAGGAAATCGAGAAACTCGGCGGCATTCGCCTGACTGGCGCCAGGTCGGCCGGAAGATGCGGGGACCACCAGATCGCCCAGCTTTCGAAGCGCGGCGAACTGCGGCGGCGTGAGATACGTGGGGGCCGGATCGGCTACGGCTTCGGTCGAGACGACGGTGAGCTTCGGAAACTCCTCGATGGTGCGGGCGGTCGCCGCCGCCGGCGCCATCGCCACGCCGTCTGGTGCAAGACCGGAATGCGCCATTCCAGACCGCGCCATGCCAGGCCGCGAGAGCGCCGTGAGCGCCGGAAGACCCAGGATGGACTGAATCGCTTGACGACGTTTCATGTAAAAAACGTACCACATGCCGGGCGCATGTTGGGCTGCGCTCCATGGTGCGCGCGTCTCCACAGAGCGTTCACTAACATGAGTCTGTCCGTTGTCCGCAAGATCGGTAGTTCGCGGGCGCGGCATAAAGCGTGACCGGCATGCGCAAGAATTCAGGGCGGACGCTGCCGCCGATTCAGACTTCCCCGCGGGCCGCCGATATGCCTACCGATGGGTGAAAGAGAAGATGGGGTCTCCGTTGCGCCCGCGGAGACTGGTCCGGGTGTGGTCCCGCCGGCTCTACGGCATGTTCTGGTAACGCACGCCGCGTGGCTCTCCGGCAGTCCGCAAGGCGCGCGTGCGGATTTAAGCGGCGTCACATTCAGCGGGATGCGGTTGGAGAGCGCGAATTTGAAGCAGGCGAATCTGCGCTCGGCCACGTTTCTGGAGTCGGATCTCTCAAACGCCGACCTGAGTGGCGCGATTCTGGAAGACGCCGATTTCGAACGCGCGACGTTGAGCGGCGCCGACCTTTCCGGAGCCAATCTTAGCCGGGCGCGGCTGGCCATGACATGGATCGTCAACGCCAGCTTTTCCGAGTCCGTGCTGCACTCGGTCAATTTCCAGAAAGCGCATCTGCGCCAATCCCGGTTCATCGAGGCCGCCATTCAGGAATCGAATTTTCGCGGAGCGGACGCGCGCCACGCCACGTTTCACCAGGCGCGGGTGTTTGATAGCGATTTCTCCGATGCTTGTCTGGACGAGGCGGTTTTCTACGGCGCCCGGCTTCAACTGTGCCGCTTTCATGCCGCATCGGCCGCGGACGTGAATTTCACGTCCGCAAAGCTTGAAACCTGCGATTTTACGCTGGCGGACTTGGCGCGGGGTAAGTTCGGCCGCGCGCAACTGAGCAACAGCTCACTCCACACGGCCACTCTGAACGACGCC
>JBDTAT010000649.1:0-11902 GCA_039924505.1 Bryobacteraceae bacterium | reverse complement strand
ACAGGCGCAGGCGATGGCGGCCAGCGGCCGGCGCTCCGAGGCGATCGACTATTTGAATGCGCGCGTGAAGACGTATTACGCGGCGTCCATCCGCGCGCGCATTCAGAAAAATATCAATTTGCTGAGTCTGGAGGGCAAGCCGGCGCCGGCGCTCGATGTCAGCCATTATCTGGGTCCGAAGCCAAGCGCGCTGGCGGCGCTGCGCGGGAAACCCGTGCTCCTGTTTTTCTGGGCGCACTGGTGCAGCGATTGCAGAGCCGAAGGGCCGCTGCTGGCGCGCATCAAGGCGGAGTATGGCGGGCGGATCGCGATGTTAGGACCGACGCAGCATTACGGATACATTGGAAACGGCGACGAGGTTTCCCCGGATGTGGAGCTGAAATATATCGACCGTGTGCGCCACGAGTTTTATCCGGGCCTGCTGGACGTTCCGGTTCCAGTGAGCGAGGAGAATTTCATCCGGTACGGCTCCAGCACAACGCCGACGCTGGTGCTGATCGACCAGCGCGGAATTGTGAAGCTGTATCATCCGGGGAATTTGAGTTATCAAGAATTGCGGGCGGCGATTGATGCGCTGCTGGGTGGGGCTACGAAGAAGGGCTGAGCTTGGCGATGCCGCGGGCGGCGAGGTCGCCGATGGCTTCCGCGGTGTAGCCGAGCTCGCGTAGGATCTCCGCGGTGTGCTCGCCAACCTCGGGCGCGGCGCGCGGCGGAGTTTTCGGCGCCCCGGCGATGGTCAGCGGATTGCTAATCGTTTTCATGCTCCCGTGAACCGGGTCATCGAGCGTAACGATCGCGCCGTTAGCTTCCATTTGCGGGTCGGCGGATACTTGCTGGACAGTGGGCACAGGCCCCCAGATGACGTCGTGCCGGCTGAAGATGACGGTCCACTCCGGCATATCTTTCTGGGCGACGGCGTGGTCGATTCGCTCCACCAACTCGCGGCCGTTCGCGCGCCGCGCTTCGGGAGTCCGGAATTCAGGATCGTCGATCAGCGATTCGAAATCGAGCGCGCGGCAAAGCGCCTCCCAATCCTTTTTCGGATCGAGCAGACAGAAAATGAACCGTTGGCCATCGCGGGTGACGTAGTGATTGACGAGAGGATTGATGGCGGTTCCGCGGGTGGACGCCGGTGCGAACTCGGCGCCGCATAAGGCCGCCTGCGTGAGGCAACTGTTCGACCAGACGCCGTTGGCGGCGAGCGAAGTGACGACTTTGGATCCGCGGCCGGTAATCTGGCGGCGATAGAGCGCGAGCATGATGCCGCCAAACAACGCCATCGCGGTGGGATGATCGCCGAAGCCGGGAGGCGATTGGCACGGTTCGGCGTCGCCATTGTGAATGGTTTCCATCAAGCCGGAACGGGCCCAGTACGCGTTCATATCGTAGCCGGGCTTTTCGGCGTCGCCGCCGGTTTCGCCGTAACCCGTCAGCGACGCGTAAATGAGACGTTGATTACGCGCGGCAAGAGCGTCGTAGGAAAGCTGGAATTTCGCGATGAGCTGCGGCTGGTAGTTGGTGACGAAGACGTCGGCGGTATCGATCAGTTTCAGCAGCGCATCGCGCCCCGAAGCGTCGGACAAGTTGAGCGCGACGCTCTTCTTGTTGCGCGCATCGAGCAGCCAGCAATAGTTCCGGTCGGAAACCGGCATTCCCGGGACGCTGGCGAGGAAACGATACGGGTCGCCGAAAGGAGGGCGCTCGATTTTGATGACCTCGGCTCCAAAATCGCCCAGGACTGTGGCCGCGGCCGGGGCGGCGATGTAGGTGCCGCAGTCGATGACGCGCAGGCCGGATAGGATTCCGGCTTCGGAAGCCGCTGTTTCAGACATGCCGTTTATTGTACGCCGTGAGCGCAAAGGGTGCGGCGCGCACCTCCAAGCCAACCAGGAACTGTTTCGCGCCGCACTCCGTTTTGCGCGAGTTCCTTAGGAGAACGGGACGGGAGTTTCGAGGTTACATGGACGGTAACTGAAACTCAGCGTGGACGAAGGCCCGGGCTTCTTCTGGCGTGTGGATTTTGCCATCCAATTGCGCGTCTTCGACGGCGCGGAGGATTTTGCCGAGCAGCAGGCCTGCCGGGTACCCTTCGGCTTGCAGGTCGTCGCCGGTAAGCAGGCGTGGAGGGCGCAGCTGCTCCGGCGGCAGGGCGGCCAGCTTGTCTTTGACGAACTGGTAGTGATCGAGGTTGCGGTGGCTCGAAAGACAATCGACGCGGTGCAATTCCAGATGTTCGTCGAAGCGCGGCATGCGCAAGAAGCGCCTGAGAGTGCTCTCGCGCATCTTGCGGACGTCCATGAAGCGCATGTGATTGCGGACCAGCGCTTCAATTTGAGCGGCGTCGTCCGCGGAGAATCGCACGCGCGTGAGAATGCGGCGCGCGATTTCGACGCCGGCGCCGACGTGGCCGTCGAAGCGGATGCGGTCGGGTGCCACGCGGAATGTGGGCGGCTTGCCGGCATCGTGCAGCAACACGCCCCAGGCGAGTGTGGATGTGGGCGCCGTTAATTCCTCGAGCATCCGCAGCGTATGAATCCAGACGTCACCTTCGGGGTGAAACTCGGGCGGTTGGGCGACGCCTTTCATGGCGGCCACTTCCGGGAGCAGCTCCAGAAGCAGACCGGTTTCATCGAGCCACTCGAATCCGCGGCGGGCGCCGCCCTCGGTGAGAATGCGGACCAGTTCTTCGCGGACGCGTTCGGCGGAGACGCTGGCGATGCGTGTGTGGAGATCGCGAATGGCATGCAGCGTGGCCGGCTCGATGTCGAACCGGAGCCGGGCGGCGAAGCGAATCGCGCGCAACATGCGGAGACGATCCTCGGCAAAGCGCTGCGCAGGATCGCCGATGGCGCGGATGATCCCGCGCGCCAGATCCTCACGGCCGCCGACGTAATCGAACACTTCACCCGACTCCGGGTCCATCAGTAACGCGTTAATAGTGAAATCGCGGCGGAGGACGTCCTGGCGCGGATCGGTTTCAAATTCGACGCGATCCGGGCGCCGGCCGTCCTGGTAGGAATGATCGCTGCGGAAGGTGGCGACTTCCACCTGCGCCTCCGCGTCCCGGACCAGCACGACGCCGAAGTGCGCGCCGACGGTCTGTGAGCCGGGAAACAGACGCGCCACCGAGTCCGGCGTGGCGTCCGTTGTAATGTCGAAATCCTTAGAGGGCTGCCCGAGCAGCAGGTCGCGCACGCAGCCGCCCACCAGAAATGCCTGCCGCCCTTCGGCCCGCAATCGAGCGATTACGCGGCGCGCCAAACTAGAGGCGGTGGTTTCCGTCATCGTTCCCATCGTAGAATAGCGGACTGGGGCCAGTATCGCCCTCTACATGTCTTCAAAGCCGCTCTCCTCCGCAAACAACACCACGAAGGTTGTCGTCGCCACCACCGTGGCGCTTTCCTTCATCAGCTTCTGGCGCGCCGCCTCCATTGTCTTGAGCGATATGGCGTCCTCGGCCTTCTATGCGGGCGGCATCGCTGAGCAGGCCATCGGCAAATCGGCGCCCTGGTTCGTGCTGGGGGTGATGTTGTTCAGCTTCGCAGTGCGCTCGGTATACCTGGAAAGCTGCGGGATGTTCGTGCGCGGCGGTGTGTATATCGTCGTGAAGGATAGCATGGGGCCGTTTATGGCGCGGCTTTCCGTTTCGGCGTTGATCTTCGACTACATCCTCACCGGCCCGATCAGCGTGGTGAGCGCGGGGCAGTATCTGGGCGGGCTGCTGAACGAAATCAGCGATCTGACGCATCAGGGGATGCACATCAACCCCAACTATTTCGCCGCCGTGTTCGCGGTTTTCGTGACCGTCTATTTCTGGTGGATGAACATTCGCGGCATCCATGAATCCAGCGGCAAGGCGCTGCGGATTATGCAGATTACCACGGTAATGGTGGTGATGCTGCTGCTATGGTGCCCGCTGACCATGTTCCTGAAGGACCGCTGGGGATTCCTGCCGCCGGCGCCGGTTCCTTCCAACCTGCATTTTAATCCCAGCTCGGAAGGATGGTTCCAAGGCACGTTCTGGCTCGAGATTCCGATGGTAGCGATCATTGTCGCCTTCGGCCACTCGCTGCTGTCGATGAGCGGTTTTGAGACGCTGGCCCAGGTGTACCGCGAAATCGCGTACCCCAAATTGAAGAACCTGAAGATCGCCGCCAACATCGTGTGCTGGTATGCGTTGATCTGTACCGGCGTCATCACCGTATTTGCCGGCACGATTATCCCGGACGAGGTGCGGGGGAAGTATGTAGACGATCTACTGGGCGGTCTGGCGATGAATCTGTCGGGGCCGTATCTGCTGCGCCTGGGATTTCACATGTTCGTGGTGCTGGTGGGCGTGCTGATTTTGGCGGGCGCGGTAAATACGTCGATCATCGGGGCCAATGGCGTGCTGAACCGGGTGGCCGAAGACGGCGTGCTGCTGGATTACTTCCGCAAGCCGCACCGCCGTTTCGGGACGACGTTCCGCGTGATCAATATGATCGCGCTGCTGCAGATCGCCACCATCGCGATAAGCCGCGGCGACGTCTACCTGCTGGGAGAGGCGTACGCGTTCGGCGTAGTGTGGAGTTTCTTCCTGAAATCGATGGGCGTGCTGGCGCTGCGCTTTCAGCGGCACGACCAGGAGTACAAATTCCCATTCAATCTGCGCTTCGGAAAAATTGAAATCCCGGTGGGCTTGGGCGTTACGAGTCTGATTCTCGGGCTGGTCGCCGTCGCGAATCTATTCTCAAAGCGCATCGCCACCATCTACGGTCTTGGGTTCACACTGGCGCTCTTCGTGCTATTCACCATCTCCGAGTACATAAACAAGCGCAGACTGCACGAGAAGAAGGGCCTCGAAGAATTCAACCTGGAGCACCAGTCGAAGATCGACGGCGCCACCACCCACGCGCGGCCGGGATGCGTGCTGGTGGCAGTGCGCGACTACCACAACATGCAGCATTTGAAAAATGTGCTGGAGAAAACCAACCTGCGGCGGCACGATATTGTGGTGATGACGGTGCGCCCGATTTCGACCGGCGCGGGAGAATACGATCTTTCCGACGCGCAGATTTTCAGCGACTACGAAAAAGAACTCTTCAGCCACGTAGTGGAGATGGCCGAAAAAGAAGGCAAGCACGTGGACCTGCTGGTAGTGCCGGCGGTGAATGCGTTCGACGCGTCCGTCCAGACGGCCACCAATCTGAAAGCGGCGCGCCTGGTGACCGGCGTTTCGCCGCGCATGGCCTCGGAGGAACTGGCGCGCCGGATCGGACTGGCGTGGGAGCATCTGCCGGAGCCGCGCCATCCATTTTCGCTCGAGATCATCAGTCCGGGGCGGCCGTCGGAGTACGTAAACCTGGGGCCGCATCCGCCGCGGTTATGGCCGGAAGACGTCGGCCGGCTGCATGAAATTTGGCTGAAGCTTTCCGAGGACGAAACCATCGGCGCCAAACTGCATCACCGCGATGTAGTCGGCGTGGCGTTGCGGCGGCTGGACAGGGAGCTATCGGACGAACATCGGGCGATGGTAATCGAAGATCTGAAAAAGGAATTGCGCAAGAGCTGACGCCGGCTGGAGACGGACGAGGGTCAGGCTTTCTTGGCCTTTGCCGTGGCTTTCGACTTCTTGACGCGCACCGTCTCCGGCTCCGGTGGCGCTTCGACGGGTAGCTCGACGGGCACGGTTGCAGATGGATCCACGGTCGCCAGAACTTCCTTGAACAATTCCATCTTCTTAAGATCTTTCTTCGATGGAGGGGCGATCTCGTGGCGGTAGTCGTGGTCGTTGTAGCAGGTGCGGCAGCGAACCTTGGCCGCGTCGCCATTCAGGATGGAGACGATGGCGTGATTGGTGATGCGGCGGCACTTCACGCAGAAGTCGTCGATGACATCTCCCAGGCGAAATTCAGACATGAGGCGCTTCGCTCATCGCAGGCTCGACACTTTTCGCAGTATACCGGATTAGCGGGCCGGGCGGAAGGGAACCGGCCGGCGGCGGGTGTCGGGAGGCGTAGGTCCGTATTAGATATTCTGTGTCGAGGAGGGCTCGCGCGGAGACATTATGAATCAACGGCAGGAAGAGGCGGTTTTCAAGGCGCTGGATGCGTTTGCGATTGAGACGCCGTCGTGGGGATATGCGAACACCGGGACGAGGTTCGGGAAGTTTGTGCAGGCGAGCGCGGCGACGACCATTGAAGAGAAATTCAGCGACGCCGGACAGGTGCATTTGTTTACCGGGGCGGCGCCGACAATGGCGCTGCATGTTCTGTGGGATTTTCCGGGCGACGTGGAAGCGTTAGCGGCGCGGTACGGGGTGCGGCCGGGATCGATAAATCCGAACGTGTTTCAGGACCGGATTTACAAACACGGGTCCCTCGGGAATCCGGATCCGTCAGTGCGGCAGGCGGCGCTCGACCACATTCTGGACAGCATCGGGATTGCGAAGAAGTTAAAGAGCCGGGACATTTCGTTGTGGTTCGCGGACGGGTCGAATTTTCCGGGGACGGCGAATATACGCAAGCGGCGGGAGTGGTTTCAGGAATCGCTGCGGGAGGCGCATGCGCAGTTGAGCGCGGAGCAGCGGATGCTGGTGGAATACAAGCCGTTTGAGCCGGCGTTTTATCACACCGATATTGCGGACTGGGGGATGGCGCTCCTGTTGGCGCGGGCGGCGGGTCCGCGGGCCAAGGTGCTGGTGGATACGGGGCACCACTACCAGGCGCAAAATATCGAGCAGATTGTGGCGTGGCTGCTGGCGGAGGGAATGCTCGGCGCATTCCACTTCAACGACCGGCGGTACGCGGACGACGATTTGACGATGGGGTCGATTGATCCGTATCAGGTGTTCCGGATTTTCCATGAGATTGCGCTGTACGAATGGGAGACGGAAGCGCGCGCCGATATTGCGTACATGGTGGACCAGAGCCACAACCTGAAACCGAAGATCGAAGAGATGATTCAAACGGTGGTGACGGCGCAGGAGCTATACGCGAAGGCGGCCATTGTGGACCACGCGCGCCTGGCGCCGGCGCAACGGGATTGCGAGCTGATCGACGCCGAAGAGTGCCTGAAGAGCGCGTTCAGCGAAGACGTGCGGGGAGTGGTGCGGGACTGGCGGCGGACCAAGGGCGTGCCGCTCGATCCATTGGGCGAATTCCGGGCGAGTGGATACTTGCGGCGGATTGAACGTGAGCGGGGACCGCGGCAAGCGGCGGCGGGATCGAGTTACGCCTGAAGGGCGATCCGGTGAAAGGAATCGCCGCCGGGTGAGTCTACAGGAGGGAAGGAAGGAAACTATGTCTACTCCTGAAAAATGTAATCACCCGAGTTGCCAATGCACCGCCAAAGAAGGAAGCAAATATTGCAGCACGTATTGCGAGGGAGAAGCGAAGACCTCCGATATTGTCTGCAGTTGCGGCCACTCCGGCTGCAAGCCGACCGGCGCCGCGCAGCCGGATCGCGCGACGCGGTTGTAGGGCGCTTAGCGTCTCTCACGAGGTAACCTGTCCAACCAACAACACTCCCTCACGGTCATGGCTCGGAAGCGCTTTCTGAGCCGCGTGCGCGAGCAAGTGTGATTCGCGCACAACCCAACGCGGCGACCGGCCGTTTCCGGTTCCATCGGCCATCACCAGGCCTGGAGCGCGCCCGAATCGGGGCCATCGATTTTTTGAATTGGACTCCGGCGGCGTATTCGCATACCCTTGTAATCGTAGTCTCCATTTGAAGTCCACGCGCACAATGTAATCATTCGCACTCCGGTGCGCTTCCTTTGTCAGGAATCCGGACCAAGGCGTCCTCCACAACATTCGTGTCGATGCAAGCACTTTGCTGCGAGGTCACTTGGTTTGGCGCTCCCACTGAAAGACCGTGTCTTAGAAAACAACCCGCTGTTCTGCCCTACGGCGGCGCCGGGCCGACGCGCGAGCGAAGATCTGATTCCCGTGCTGCCGCTGGAGGCCGGGGAGCAGTACCGTTTTCACTTCGATATGACGAAGTGCATCGGCTGCCATTGCTGCGAGGTCGCCTGCAACGAGCAGAACAATAATCCGGCGGATCTGCACTGGCGCCGGGTAGGGGAGATCGAAGGCGGCAGCTATCCGTTCACGCAGCGGTTGTACCTGTCGATGGGGTGCAACCACTGCCTGGAGCCGTCGTGTCTGCAGGGATGCCCGGTAGACGCGTACACAAAAGACGCGTTGACGGGGATCGTGCGCCACGACGCGGAGGCGTGCATCGGTTGCCAATACTGCACGTGGAATTGCCAGTACGGCGCGCCGCAATACAACCCGGAGCGCGGCGTGGTGGGGAAATGCGACCTGTGCCATGGGCGGCTGACGGAGGGGCGCGCGCCGGCGTGCGTGGCGGCCTGTCCGGAAGAGGCGATTCGTGTGGAGGCGGTGCGGATCGACGAGTGGAAGAACCAATATGTGCAGCTTGGGAACGCGCCGGGAATGCCGGTGGCGGATAAGACCATTTCAACGACGCGGATTACGCTTCCGGACGCGGCTCCGGCGGAGTTGAAGAAAGCCGACTACGATCGCGTGCGGCCGGAGCATCCGCACATGCCGCTGGTGCTGATGACGGTGCTGACGCAGCTTGCGGTGGGGGCGCTGGCGGCGATCTGGGCGTGTACGCTGCTGGCGGGCAGCTTCGCGGGGGCGCGGATGGCGGCGGCGGTGGCGTTGGGAGTGGCGAATCTGGCTCTGGGCGCCTCGACGCTACATCTGGGGCGGCCCATTCATGCGTATCGCGCATTAAAAATGTGGCGGCGGAGCTGGCTGAGCCGGGAGGTGCTGCTGTTCTCGCTATTCGCCGGAGCGGCAGCGGCGTATGCGGGGAGCCTGTGGTTCGGCCTTCCGGGGGCGGCGCTGCTGGGAGCGGCGACGGCGCTCGCGGGGTTGGCGGGGATCGCGGCCAGCGCATACATTTATCGTGTGCCGGCGCGCCCTGCGTGGAACAGCGGGTACACCGTGGCGGATTTTTATCTGACGGCCGCGTTGACGGGGCCGCTGCTGGTGGCCGCGATCGGCCCGGCGAGCCGGGTAATGACGCTGGCGGCGGTGGGGGCGGCCGCGCTGCAATTGCTGAATCAATTCTCGAAGCTGCTGTGGCTGGCGCGGTCGGACGAATTTGAATTGCGCGCATCCGGACGGCTGCTGGCGAACGATCTGGAACGGCTGTTGCTGGCGCGGTTCGGGCTGCTGGTGGCGGGCGGAATGCTGCTGCCGCTAATGGGACATCCGGCGGTGGGTCTGGCAGCGGCGCTGGGAGGCGAGTTGCTGGGGCGCTATTTGTTCTTCGTAAGCGTAGTGCCGCGGAATATGGCGGCGTCGTTTTTTACCGGGAGGGCCGCTTGAAAGCGGGGCAGTTGCTCGGCCTCGATACGCTGCGGGAGAAGTATGCGTATGGATACGATCCCGAGTTTGGCTACACGGCGGCCGGGAAAATTCCGGACCGGTGGGTCGAGACAACGTGCGGGTATTGCTCGGTGGGATGCGGAATGCTGGCGGGGGTGAAGGACGGACGGATGATCGCGGTGCGCGGGAATCCGAAGCATCCGGTGAATGAAGGGAAGCTGTGTCCGAAGGGGCTTTCCGAGCACTACATTCTAGAGGCGAAGGGCCGGGCGCAGTATCCGCTGCTGCGCGAAAACGGGAAGTTGCGGCGGGTGAGCTGGGGTGTGGCGCTGTCTGCAATGTGCGGGAAATTCCGCGGCGTGCAGGAGCGCTTCGGCGCGGACGCGCTGGGAATCGTGAGCACGGGACAGCTTGTGACGGAGGAATTTTATGCGCTGGGGAAGCTGGCTCGGATCGGATTCGGGACGAAGAATTACTGCGGGAATACGACGCTGTGCATGGCCAGCGCGGTGTCCGGCTACAAACGGACGTTCGGCAGCGACGGGCCTCCGGGCGCGTATGAAGATCTGGAAAAAGCCGATGTGATTTTTCTGATCGGGGCCAACATTGCGGATAACCACCCGATTCTGTGCCAGCGGCTGGAGCGGAACACAAACAAGACGTTGATTGTGGCCGATCCGCGGGTGACCAAGACGGCGATGATGGCGGATTTGTTTTTGCCGGTGAAGCCGCGCTCCGACATCGCGCTGGTGAACGGGATGATGCACATTCTGATCCGGGCGGGGCTGATCGATCGCGATTACATCGAGCGGCATACGACGGGGTTCGCGGAGTTGAAGGAATCGCTCGGGAAATACACTCCGGAGCGGGTTGCCCAGACGACTGGATTGAGCGAAGAGAGGCTGTACCGGGCGGCGCTGGCCTATGGGCGGGCGAAGGCGGCGTTTATTGGATGGACGATGGGCGTGAACCACTCGACCAAGGGGGCCGAGACGGTTAACGCGATTAACAATCTGGCGTTGATCACGGGCAACATCGGGCGGGTGGGCGCGGCGCCGTTTTCGATTACGGGGCAGTGCAATGCGATGGGATCGCGGGAGGCGGGCGCGACGTCGAGCCTGCCGGGATACCGGAAATTTGAGAGCGCGGAGGACCGCGGGGAGATTGCCCACTTGTGGAACGTTCCGGTGGAGAAGATTCCCACGTCGCGCGGTCTGGCGTATCCGGACATCATCGAGGCGGCGGTGGGAAAAAAGATCCGGGCGCTGTGGATTATTGCGACGAATCCGGCGGTGTCGTATCCGAATTACGACGTATTGAAACAGGCGTTGGAATCGGTGGAATTTCTAGTGGTGCAGGATGGATTTCATCCCACGCCGACGACGGAGTTCGCGCATCTGGTGTTGCCGGCGGCGATCTGGGGCGAAAAGGAGGGCACGTTCACAAACTCCGAGCGCCGTTGCAGCAAGGTGAATAAAGCGGTGGATCCGCCGGCGGAGGCGCGCACGGATTTCGATATTTTTCTGGCGGTGGCCCGGGAACTGGGTTGTGAGGACGAGCTTTTCGCGGGATGGACTGGACCGCGCGATGCGTTCGCGGAGTGGCGGCGCGTGTCGAAAGGGCGGTTGTGCGACTACTCGGGGATGACGTATGAGGCGCTGGAGGAGCACGGCGGGATGCAGTGGCCGTTTCCGGAGGGCGCGGCGCGGGGAGTGAAGCGGCTGTACGAAGACGGAAGGTTTCCTACCGCAGATGGGCGGGCACGGCTGTATCCAATTGAGTGGGAGCCGCATCCGGAGCAGCCGAACGCGGAGTATCCGCTGGTGTTCAATACCGGCCGGACGGTGGAGCACTGGCACACGCGCACCAAAACGGCGAAGGTGGCGATTCTAGAGGCCATGTCGCCGCGGGCTTGGTTGGAGATGAATCCGGGGGACGCCAAGCGGCTGGGGTTGAAGCCGCACGATCCGGTGGACGTGATTTCGCGGCGCAGCCGGGTTAGCGGCGTGGAACTGCGGATCACGGAGATTGTGGCGCCGGGCCAAGTGTTCATGCCCTTCCACTATGAAGAGGCAAATTCAAACCGGGTGACGCAGAGCGCATTCGATCCGATTTCGCGGGAGCCGAATTTCAAACAGTGCGCGGTGCGGGTGGAACGGTCGAAGAGCGCGCACACGGCGTGGCGGCAGATGCCGGCGCGGATGGAGGCGAAATGACGTTGCGCGGATTTCGCGAGGCGGGACATACGCCGACGATGGTGGCGGCATTCCTGTATTTCGACGTCAGCTTTGCGGTGTGGGTGATGCTGGGTCCGCTGGCGCCGTTTATCGGAGAGCAATTGAAGCTGACGGCAACTGAAAAGGGCCTGCTGGTGGCGGCGCCGCTGCTGGCAGGGTCGTTTTTCCGGCCGATTCTCGGGTTTCTGGCGGATCGAATTGGCGGGCGGAAGACCGGGCTTATCGGCTTGGGGTTGACGCTGGTTCCGCTGGCAATGGGATGGAAGCTGGCGGAACGGCTGACCGACTTTTATGCCATCGGCGCGATGCTGGGAATCGCCG
>JBDTAT010000648.1:0-5314 GCA_039924505.1 Bryobacteraceae bacterium | reverse complement strand
CCTTTCGGCAAATTGCGAACCCAACGGCTGTTTTCCTGCGTCAACTCGCCTTGCGTCCAGATGGTCGCCAACCGCGCGACCGGATTGAACCACTCCAGGTTTTCCATGCCCGCGCACGCGCGGTCGTGATTGCCGCGCACCACCAGGTGGACATTTTCGCGCGCCCAGTCGAGCACCGGATTCGGGTCGGCTCCGTAGCCCACCAAATCTCCGCAACAGAGAATCTTGTCGTATTGCCCTTTGGCCGAATCGAGCGTCGCCTGAAGCGCTTCCCAATTGGCGTGAATATCGCTGAGCACTAAATAGCGCACGAGATCTACGCCTTCGCGTTCCGCAGCCGCAATAACGTGATTTCGGGCGTGGCGCCCAAGCGCATGGGAATGCCGATAGTCCCGATCCCGCGGGTCACGTAGCAGGAGGATTTTCCCAACCGGTACTGTCCCGAAACATACGGGGTGAATACCCGCGCGATGTTTACGGTTTGCGTAAGGATTTCGAACGTCACCTGGCCGCCGTGAGTGTGCCCCGCGACGGTAAGATCGTACCCTTGTCGCGCCGCAACCGGGAACACGTCCGGGTTGTGCGAAAGCAAAATGTTCACCTGCCCGGGCACGATAAGCTTGTCGGCGCCATCCAGGTAATTCGGTTTGCGGTCGAACGGTTCGTAGTCCACGCCGGCGAAATTGATCGAAGCGTTTCCGAACCGGAGCTGTCTCGCTTCATGACGAAGGAACGGAATGCCCAACCGGGCGCCCTGTTGCGCCGTGTAATCCAGAATGTGGGCGTAGACTTCGTGATTCCCCATGGAGCCGAACGAACCCGCGTCGGTGCGCAACCGGGCGAGCTGCCGGAAGCAGGCGTCGATCGGATCGCCGGGAGATGAGATGAGATCGCCCGTGATTAGTCCGACGTGCGCGCGCAGCTCGTTCGAGGCGTCGATTACACGAGCAAATTCCTTCTCGCTCAGAAATGCGCTCAGGTGGATGTCGCTAAGTTGTAGCAGCCGCAAGCCTTCAAGATCGCGATGCAAATTCTCGATCGGGATATCCACTTCACGGACGTGGAAATCGACCCGTTTCACGATCGCGCCGAACGCCGTTACCGCGAAGGGTGCCGCGATCACGGCGCCCCCCGCAAGCTGGATCAGATTACGCCGGTCGGGGCTGAATTTGTCCGCGATGCGCGGAGCCAGAAAAGAATAGAGCAGATAGAGGAGATAGGCGCCCAAGGCGCTAAAGCACCAAAGAAATGTGGCGGCCCGGAGATAACCGAGATATTCCCACTTAACGCCCGTTCGGCGCAATTGCCCCCAGAACAAGCCTGTAAAGCGAGGCCGCGTGCTCAATTCGGCGATCGCCATTAGCATTCCCGCGACCGTCAGGAATACGGACGTAAGGAGCACCGCAATCCAGGAATACCGGCGACGAACGCCGCGCAGAATCAACGCCGCGATCCCGATTTGAGAGACCGCCATCGGCAGGAGAATCATGAGATCGACAAGATGGTGTTTCGAAAGATGCATCCGGAGGGCTATCTTTCAGTGTAATCGCTCGACGCACCCAGTGCCGTGTTCCAGACATGTACTAGAACGGCCGTAGCGGCAATTGCCGCCGTCTCGGCCCGCAAGATCGTGGGTCCGAGCGAAACCGGCATCCATCCCGCCGCGGCGGCCTCGTCCCGTTCCGAATCTAACCAGCCGCCTTCCGGGCCGCAAAGCAGAGCGTAGTCCGACGCTTCGCGGCTAGCGGCAATCAAGGGCGGCGCTCCAGGTCGCTCTTCCAGCCTGAATTTTTGCGAGGCAGGGGCTTCTCCGAGCGCCTGCCGCAGCTTCCGTGCCTCGTCGATCAGGGGCATTCGAACGCGGCGCGATTGCTGGCTGCTTTCCCGCGCGATCTTGCGCCACCGCTCCACGCGCTTTGCCGCGGCCGCCAGCAAGCCTGGCTCGCTCCGCGCCGCTTCCACCGGAACTATTCGCTCGACACCCAGTTCCGTCGCTTTCTCGATCAACCATTCGAACCTGTCGAATTTGATCAACGCTATGAACAGAACGAGAGAGGGCAGAGCCGGACCGGGATCCAGCGGCGACAAAATCACGAACCGCACGCAATCTTTGCGGACTTCGGCGATTTCGGCCAAGTATAAATTTTGATTATCCGTCAACTCAAACCGTTGGCCCGGTTCCACGCGCAACACGCGCGTAAGATGGCCGGCCTCCTCGCCCGAAAGTTCCGCCTCGCCGTCGTTTACCCGATCAACAAAGAATCTTCGCCTAGCCATCGACAACGCTTACAATAGAACACACGCATTCATGATCGCTCTGCTACGCGGCCTCTTGCTAGAGAAGCATCCGAATCAAGCGCTTGTGGACGTGGGCGGCGTCGGGTACGACGTCACGATACCCGTCTCGACGTTCACGGGTTTGCCCGACTCCGGCCGCGAGGTGCGGCTCCGAATTCACACGCACGTTCGAGAAGACGCACTGGCTCTGTATGGATTCTTGACGCAAGACGAAAAGAACCTGTTCGAGCGCCTGATCGCGGTTGGCAATATCGGCCCCACGCTCGCCATCAAAGTTCTTTCCGGCGTGGCCGCGGCCGAGCTTGCGGCAGCTATCCGCAACGGCGAAGTCGAGCGGCTGGTGCGCATTCCGGGCGTTGGAAAGAAAACGGCGGAGCGCATGATTCTCGAATTGCGGGACAAACTGCCCGCTCCATCGGGCGAAACGGACGCTCCGGCGCGGCCTTCGCTTTCGGACGTAGATCAAGACGTTCTCTCGGCGCTGCTGAACCTGGGTTGCGCGCGACCCGCCGCCGAAGCTGCGGTGCGGAAAGCAAAAGCGGCGGGAGCCGCCGCGGAGTTTGAGCCGTTGTTCCGCCGGGCCATGGAATTTGTCCGCTAAAACAAGCCTATTTAATCAAGATCGTTGGATCAAGCGAGCGTAACGAAGATCGCCCGGCGCTGGCCTTCCTGCACCAGCGCGCCGCGATGAATACCCAAATTATCGAACAGAGCAACATTGCCTTTGTCCGAAGTGACCCGGTACTCGGCGTCAAGCAACCTTTCCGAATTCTCCGACCCGTCGAGCAAGTCGCTGCCAAACGCGCTTTTTTTGCGAAACGCCTTGGGAAGCGCCATAAAGAGTTGCCGGGTCCCGCGGTCGCACTCCGCCAACCCAGCGCGATCCACCGCCCGGCGCACGATTCCTCCGAGCGCTCCATACTCCATCCAAGTGCTTCCGCGAACAAAACAGAAAGGCCCGTTGCGCTCACCCACTTCGCTCAGATAGATCACGGACTTGAGGCAGCCGTACGCGCGGTCGATGTGCAGATAATTAGTCCGCGAATTCGGCAGCCCGACATCGGGGAAAGAGCTATACAAATAGGCGTCGCGAGGATCGTTGACCTGGAGCACCATTCGCGTAATCCCAACGGGGCGCCCAAGGTATTGGGCGGCGGCATCAAGCAGGCCCAGCCGCGCGTACATCTCCGCGACCAAGCCGATCAGATCGCCATGTTCCTGGCGCGTAAAGCAAATTTGGTTGTTTTTGAAAGTGCGCGAGGCGGCTTCGCGGCGCGCGAGCAATTCATTCAACGGACCGGCAACGCGCCGTTGCAACGCGAGGCGCTCATCCTCCGGAAAACTTGTCACGGCTATGCCGTCCCGAAAGAGCGTCGCGGCGAGAGCGGAAAAGCTCAAAGCCGACCGGCGCGGCGGGAACAGTACTCGCCAACAATGCGATCCGAAGGTCCGGAGAATACAGGGGACGTACTTCGGCAACGCCACTATGCGGCGCGCCAGTCCGCCCTCGAGGCCATCGCCGTCGCGCGGCATTGCGGGCAAACGATCCCCGAGGAGAAAGTGCTTCATGATCGCGAAACAGAGCCAGGGAGCCAATCGAGCCAACGCTTTCCCCCGCAACCGCGGGGTGGGAAGCGGGAACGCCCCTCCGTAAGCTGGATGGCGGTCGTAATTCGGATCCGCCACGACGTCGAGGGACAATGCCCCAAGCAATTTTTCTCGCCCAAACGCGCCGCTCGACCCCGTCGGTATATCCTGCGGCGAAACGTCCCGTGGCGAAACGGCGATTCTCATGGTTGCCCCGTTTTACATTTAGCAGCCGCGAGCCGGAGCCGCAATTACACCAGTTCTAGTACCAGAAGAGGGATTGCGATTCCAAGATACTAACTTACCCCGCATAGGAATTTGCCTTGCCCGTACTCAAGATCTTGATAAGACTGCATTTCAGCCGTAAACTCCGGGTTGGGCATTCAAATGGAAAAGAGAAAATCGCGGCGATTCGAGATGACGCTTCCCGTAGAGATAACGCATTTCGAGGGAAAGCGGGTGAGCCGTCCCGTGCGGACCTGCAATATCGGTTCGGGAGGGCTGCTGTTCTCGACAACTCGCGAGATGGTTGCGGGCGGACCGGTAGAATACTTAACGACGCTGGTCGAATCGGGAACCGCGGTGCGCATTCGTTGCCGGGGAACGGTTTCGCGCGTAAAGCGGTCCGAACCGGAAGGAGTGCCGGAATTCGCGGTCGCCGTTACGATCGAACGGTACGAGTTCGTCAAAACGGCCCCGGAGCTGGCATGAAGTTATAACGCCCGCTTAAGCATCGTCCGCCTGGCACATTCCAACGCGGTCCCATAAACAAGATGGGAGGCCAACGCGTAAACGTGCGAAGACGCCGGACTTTCCCACGATGGCTTGGACAATCCCGCCGCGGAACGGCCGAGCCGTTTCCACCAACGCTCCGTAGCAGGCTCCCAGGAGAGTTCCCAACGTGTAGTGAACTGCGGAGCCGGCCCAGCCTTTCTCTTCCTCCGTCAACGCGTGACAGAAAAACGCCACGCGAAATCGCCTCGGCGACTTTGACGTTGGCGCTCTCGCCTTCCGCCGCCGGATTGTTGATTTTTTCCGTTGGAAAGCTTTTTTGCGGTGGCGCTCCATAACGACTGAAACCGGTTCATGGCAAAGGCGGCAAGCAGTCCGCCTGCCGCGCCTGCCGCTCCGCCCTTCCATTTGTTCTTGCGTGCAAACATGCAACGGACGAGCATCGCATCCGCCATCGTACACGGGCGCACGGTACCCTGCTAGCCGCGCCCGATAAAGGGCATTTTCGTGGCCATCACGGTCATGAACTGCACGTTTGCGCTTAATGGCAGCCCGGCCATGTAAACCACGGCGTCGGCGACGCATTGCACGTCCATGCGTGGTTCGACCATCGTCGTTCCGTTCGCTTGAGGAACGCCCGCCGTCATTCGCTCGGTCATCTCGGTAGCCGCGTTGCCGATATCGATCTGGCCGCAAG
>JBDTAT010000647.1:0-3372 GCA_039924505.1 Bryobacteraceae bacterium | reverse complement strand
CGTGCGCTTCTGTCGAGATGGTGGTTACCTGGTCCAACGAGAACTCCTGCCGGGCAAACGGCTCTGGCAGTTGAACGTCGGGTTGATAGGGCGACGTCCACTCGCCCGGCAGCTTTGAGACCGGTGCGCGGCGCATACGAAACGGAAACAGGGGCTTTCCCGTCAGCCGGTCAAGCAGCAATGTGTTCCCCATTTTCGTAACCTGCGCAACAGCATCATACTTGTGGCCGTTTCGCATTAGAGTCACCAGGTTCGGAGGAGCAGGAATGTCCAGATCCCAGATATCGTGGCGAATCTCCTGGAAGTGCCATAGGTGCCTGCCGGTCAGTGCATCGATCGCGATGACGCAGTTGGCGTAAAGGTTATCGCCCGGGTGATGAATTCCGACAAAATTGGGGTGCGGCGAACCGGTGGAGATGTAGGCGATACCACGCTGTTTGTCCAGCGCCATGCCGCCCCAGCAATTCGCTCCCTTGTCCATTTTGCCCGTGGCCGCGCCCGCGGCGCCGGAGATCAAGGGAAATTCCCAAAGCGGCTGACCCGTCACGACGTCGAACGCCTTCACTACATCCCAGACCGGAACAACCACGACGTTCCGGAATATCGCCGGCGCTACCACACCGCCTGCGGGAACCTTGCCACTTGCACCGAAGCCCACCACCGGATGTCCGTTTTTTGCATCTAGCGCAAACAGAAAGTCTCCACTCGTGAAGTACAAACGGCAGCCATGGCGCCGATCCCCGTTCCAATACGTTAGTCCACGCATCGCGGGGCGCCCACCGGGCTTATAGCGCCAGATCTCTTCGCCCGTTGTCCCGTTAATCGCCACCATGTAACCGCCCACCGTCGGTGCGTACATAATTCCGTTCACGATGACGGGATTGCATTCCAGGTTCCCGGCGCCGTCTTTCGAGTGGTAGATCCAGGCGACTTCCAGATCTCCGACGTTCGCACGGTTGATCTGGCGGAGTTGGGAGTATCGGCTGGAAGTCTCGTCGCCGTGGGAACGGGGCCAGTCCCTGTAATCGCGCTGAAACACGTTACCGGACGAAGGCGTAAGTTCAGAAGCCTTGGCTGCGGGAATGGTGCGATATTGTGGCAAAGCGGCTCGGGCTGTGGCATCTTCCACGGATAAGCGGTCGGCCGCCAGCATCAGCGTTGCCGTAGATACAGCTACAATTAGCCGTTTCAAAGGGCCTCCCGCCAGGACGTTTCGGCGCTCAGTTCCCGCCGGATCTTGATTGCAATCTGAGGATCTAGCATCGCGGCCGTCGCGATCTGCACGTGATGTGCGCCTGCCTGGATGCGTTCACGGACATCCTTTGCGGCCGAGACGCCACCCACACCAATCAGCCTTAGGTTGCAATTCATTTCTCGAAGCATTTTGTAAAGCCTCCGCAGCTCGAGACAGCTTCGATCCCGAATACATTCCCCGCCGACTCCACGCATCAGACCCTCAAACGCGACCCCACCACCTGCGCGTTCCACCACGGCGGATATGCTGTTGACCGTGCTCAGAGCCGTCGCCTGATTCCGCACTGCCGCCAAAAATTGAGACGCCGCATCGGAGTCGCCGAAGAGTCCGATTTTCAGGATCAATGGAATCGGGCCGATCGCATCCCGCATACGAGCCGCGATGAATTGCGAAATCGCAGGCGACGTGTAGAGTTGCCCTTCCTGGGTGCATACATTCGGGCAGGACAGATTTGCCTCAATGGCATCGGCGCCCGAATCTTTCGCCCACCGGGCGCAACGGACGAAATCGTCCGCTATATCATCGCGGGTCCAATCCGCTTCCGGCGTCGCCACCACCGAAACGACCAGCACCCGCCCGGACGGCAACAGCCGCTTCGCGCGCTCCACGTCGTCCTGCCATACCTTCGGTTCTTTGGATGGCATCCCGAAAGAAATCGCCCAGGCTCTAGCATGAGACGGGTCATCGCGCGCGATGACGCGATCACTCCGCCCGGTTAATTGTCCTGAGGTTATGGGCAGCAGGTTTGGCGGGCGATAGCACGCGCGATACGAAGATCGCACTGTTTTGTATGTGAGGACATCGAACCCGAGCGAGGCGTAGTACAGGATCCACTCACTGTTCAAGAGTGGGCCCGCTGGCATCCCGAGTGGGGAACTTATGGGAATGCCGCAGAAATCCCATTCACCGGGACACGACGGAATTTCACCCGCAGAGGTCGCAGGCGCGTTCGCGTAGTTCCAGTCATAGGTATTCGAGATGTCGTAAGGCACGGCTACTCCACCATCCGGGAAAGTTCAACTCGCGAAGCCGTCCAGCACACCCTGCATGTAGGCCAGTGATGCCCGCATCGCAGGTAGCGGATTGTCTGGATCCGTCTCGTATTCTAACGCTATGTTTCCTTTATATTGGAGCTTCTGCAGCAGCTCCAATATTTGCGGGATGGGCAGAACGCCGCACCCGACGTCGCAATCCGAATGACTGCTGGTATTTCTCAGGTCTTTGATGTGCATCGCAATGAGGCGATCCGAATACCCAGTCAATCGATTCAACCACATCGGCGCCGGCGCGGGCTGTATGGCCGACATCGATGCATACGCCGACCCGGTGATCAAAAGGATGGATCGCGTCATAGACCGACTTCCGGGTTGGGAAATTCCTATCCTCCGGCCCGTGGTTGTGGATTGCGATGCGTATGTTATATTCTTGGGCGAGGCGCTCTATGGTCGGCAGTTGCGCCGCAGCCGACATCATGATGCGCGTTGGAAACCGGCACACCTTCGCATAATCGAAGTACTTTCGAAGCTGGCTATTGTCTTCGTGATAGGTGACCACGACGCCTCCACCGAGGATGGTAAAACTCGCCTCGTCGAATTCCTGGTGGCCGAGCGTCAAGGCTTGCGGCGAATCTTCATTTGGCAAGTAAGCTTCCTTAATGCTGAGATAGCGCACGCGAAACTGCCGCAGCATCGGAATCGCCTGTTGACGCGAAAACTTCCGCAGTGAATAGCTGGCGACTCCCAATTTGAGCTTTTCATTGTGAGCAGCGGCCGATAAGTTTAGGGAAGCCGCACCGCTTATGACACTAGCAAGAACGTGACGTCGGCTGGGCAAACGGCGCGTCTTCTCCTGGACCTGCTTCTCAATCAAAACGAGACCTTCATTCCGATCTGGGCCAGGCGTTGATCCGCCATTGCGGTCGTCACCTGTCCGAAGCCGGCGCTTCCCAAAGTCGTATTCGGATTGTTGAAGTGTGGCGTGTTCGTACTATTAAATGACTCAAGCCGCAGTTCCGCAGTCCAGCGCTCCGTGATCGCAAACCGTCGAAAGATAGAGAAGTCCAGATTGGCAAAACCGGGGCCGCGGAGGATGTTCCGTCCGACGTTGCCATACGTCGC
>JBDTAT010000646.1:0-4760 GCA_039924505.1 Bryobacteraceae bacterium | reverse complement strand
GACTACTTCTTGGCAGGCGGAGCGGAATGGGGTGCCGCTGGCGCGGCCGGCTTCGACACGTTGCTGGACGGCGGAACGCTGTTGCTGCTGGTCCCACTGCCAGGGCTGCTGCCACTGACGCCGCCGTTTTGATCGTAGAGAGTGATGATGTCCTTCGTGATATCTACCGTGTTCGAGGCGTAAAGGACGGGCGTCTGCGGATTGGACACGTCCAGGATGACACTGTAGCCGTTGTCGCGGGCGAACTTGTCGATCACCACCATCATGCGCTGGCCCAGTTTGTTCAGGACGGACTTCTCGTCCTCGTCGGCGGAGGTCCGCGCGTCTTCCAAATCACGGTTGAACTGTTTGGTCTTTTCGTCGATCGTGCGGGTGAGGTCTTGCCGGGCAGTGTCGCTCATGGCGTTGCCGCCGCGGTTCAGAGACTCCTGCAGAGCACGGATGTCGCTCTGCTTCTTTTCCAGGTCCTTCTGTTTGGGCGCCTGCCGGATCTGCAATTCGGCGACTGCCTTTTGGCCGTCCTTGGTGCCGACCAGGGCGCTCTGAATGTTGATGACGCCGACTTTGGTGGCGGCCGATTGCCCCTGTGCGGGCATCAGACAGCCGATGGCCAGCGCGGTTAACGACGACACGAGTAACGTACTTTTCACGATGGGAAACTCCTCAAGTTTATTCAATATCCTAGCACGTGGAATCGAGAATCTTCAGCGCCTCTACCAGTCAGAACGTCCGTCCGATGGAGAACCGGAACGTGCTGCGTTGCTCGAAAAATGGATACGCCTGGCCGAATTGCGATACGGCGCTGTTAAACGTCGCCTGATTCGCGAAGAGCGCGCGGTCGCTGACAATGGGCACCTGCAGGTATTCGCGAACCACCGACGGGTTATATGCCCAGTAGAAACGGAACGGCGCGTTCACCACCGGCATCAGCACCTGGATTTCCAAGCCCGTGGAGGCGCGCGGTTTCTGCGTGTCGGGAGCAATCAGCGCGCGTCCGCTGAAGCTGGCCTGCGGGAAGTCCGCGTTTAACTGCTGAATGCGGCCCGGGTTCAGCCGCAACTGCCCCGGTAGAACCAGTTTGTCGATGCCAGCGTCGAAGAATGGCGCCAAAGTGACCGGACCGACAATCGGGATGCGGTATTCGACGTTGGCGACCACCGATGTGTCGCCACCGGGAAATTCGAGCTGATAGATCGGAATATTCTGCGTCACGCCCTGCGTACCGGTGCTGCCGTCGGCGTTCACTACTTTCTGCATTCGCGGGCTGCCGTCGTTGTTCAGCACGTTGATCGTCGCTTCGCTCGGCAGGTAGGCGATCGGGCTGATGCCCCAGATGTCGAATCCGCGGATGTCGTCTTCGCCACCCATATAAAAGCGGTTAAACGGCGGCGCCACCTTGCCGCTGAATCCTGTGAGGAAACGCCCCGAGACGTGATAGCCGAAGACATGGTTTTTTTTGAATCCGCGGCGGAAGGTTTTGAAGTCGAACGTGGGCTGGATGGTATCGACGTTGCCACCCAGGAAACCGCCCGAGAACGCCGTAGACAGGTAGATCTCCTTGCCGGCGGTCGGCGTGATGGGGTGATTCACGGTGTTATAGGTGTACGACGGAATAATCTGGCTGGTCTTGATACCCGTCAGCGAGTTCGGTCCGCCGACGCCCTGGAAATCGATATAGTCGAAATACTGCGAAGACGCCGTCGTTAGCGTTTGGATGCTCTGGATGTTGTATCCATAACTGAGGCCGAACCGAGCGAAACTGCGCTTTAGCGGATAGCTGGCGAATACGGTGAAGCCGTGGCTGTTGGAGATGTAGTTCAACAGGTTGTTGGAGCCTAACTGCTGGTACAGCGGAATCAGATTTTCGCCGCTGAGGATGGACGCTTCCCGCGCCTGATCGTAATTGAACCGCTGTAGGAACACCGTGAAGCCCGCCTGGATCGGCAGGTCGAAAAGATACGGTTCGGTGAAAGAAAACTGCACGCTGCGCATGCGCGTGCCGACCTGCGACGACAGGCTCAACGTTTCGCCGAGGCCGAGGAAATTATTCGTCGAATACGAGGCGCCGACGAAGCTGCCGGCGATGCCCGACACTCCGCCATTCAGTTGAATGGAATTCTTGCCCCGCTCCTTTACCTTGAGCGTAATATCCACGGTATTGGTCTTGGTGTCGCGGGTAATGTCCGCCGCTTCACCTTCCTTCAACACCTCGAAGTACCCGAGCTGGTTCAGCCGCAACAGACTCAGATTCCACAGGCGCTGGTTGAACATATCGCCTTCGTCCACCAACAATTCGCGGCGGATGACGCGGTCGCGCGTGGTGGTGTTTCCCGAAAAATCGATGCGGCGCACGAAAAACTGATGGCCCTCATCCACATTCAGCGTCAGATCCAGTTGGTCGCTTCCTGGAATCGGATCGAAGGAAGGCTCTGGAACGAAGTCGATGTAGCCGAACTCGCCATATAACTTGCGGAGGTTCTCGATGCCTTTGCGCAACTTCTCCGTTGAAAAAACGTCGCCCTCTTTCATCCCGAATAGCGGCCCCATCAACGTTTCCGGCGTGCGGAACAATTTCACGCCGACAAAATTGATCTTGTTCAGATGATAGAGGCGGCCTTCCTCCACCGTCACCGTCAGGTCCGCATGCTTGCCGGGCTTGTTCGGGAAAAACAAGGGGATGTGAAATTTGCCGCCCGGCACGTCGACAATCTTTACGGTGTGATCGGTGACATGCGCCGTGAAGTAACCATGTTTTTGATAGAAGTCACGCACCCGGTCCATGTCTTCGTCGAGCTTCGAGGAATCGTAGGTCCGCGCGAACAGGTTTTCGAAAAAGATCGAGTGCGGGATGCCGATGGGATGCGAATTATGCATCGCCCGGATCACTTCTCTATCGTCGAAAACCTTATTGCCGAAGACCTGGATCGTGCCGACCTTTACCTTGGGGCCTTCGTTCACCTTGAAAACGATCTCCAGCGAAGACGGCGGAATTTGATGCACGTCGGGCGTAACGGTTGCGAACTGCCGTCCGCGTTCACCCAGAAATTCCTGCAGCACGACTTTCGCGCGCTGCACTTTATTGGGATCGTACTGTTGCTCCACGCTGAGACCGACTTTGCGTTCCTTGAACCGGTCGAGAATTTCCGAGACCGTGACCGATTTGATGCCGTCGTATTTAATCGACCGGACAACGCGGCGTTCCACAACGACGAAGGTGATGATCCAACCGGTCTTGCCCGGCTCACGTTCCAGGCGGATGTCGTCGAAGCGGCCGGTGTTCCATAGCGCCATGAAGTCGCGGTGCAGCGTGTCTTCGCTGTACGGGTCGCCCTTCTTCGAATAGATCAATGCCTTCAAAGTGGACTGCGGCACGCGGCGGGCACCGCGGAAAACGATGTCCTCGATAATATTAGGCGTCGTCTGTCCAGGGGCCGGGGCTGGCACTTGGGGCACCGGCGCTTTCTCGGTAGGAACTTCCTCGAATGGATTGACTTTCTTCTGCTGCTCGGGCGGGGAACTCTGTGCGGCGGGCTGCTGCGAAATGGCGGGCTGCCGCGGAACGGCCGGCTGCGCGCGCAAATCAAGGGAAACCGACGCGCCAAGTGTGCAGAGTAGACAGACCCCAAGGGCGTGCAGGCGTCCAGGCCTGTGAAACATCATCTAAAGCTTGTTCCTTTCCACTCTGCGCCTTTGTTCAGACGTTCTTTCGATACGTGCGGTTTCACTTAAGCGCGGGTGGCGCCGTTTTGAATCTTCCATTTTAGCAGGCGCACGGACGCGCGTCAGGCATCGCCAGTTCAGCGGGTAGGATCCCGGCCGGGAATCTCGCTGGCAACTGCGTTTGCCGACTGTCCGGATTCGGTCTCCAAACGAATTGTATCGGATTCCACGCGATAGGGAAAGCGCCCGAGGCAAACACCGAACACGAGGTTAGCCAGCAAAGTGGCCGGCTCCGGCGCATAGCGGGCCACCAACGGACCGATCTCCGGGAATAGCACGCGCTGGGCGATTGCGAACCAAATCAGCCCGGCGGCGATTCCCGCCCAGGTCGTCCGCAGCCGGTTGGGCGCTGCCGCCAGCGCCAGCGCGAACACAACTCCGGCGATCCCCGAAATCGTCAACTGAAGCGCGATGCCGGAGGCGGAAGCGATCCCCGGTCCCATGCGGAACGCCCGCACGCCATAGAATGCCGAACCCAGAAGGTTAGGAATCGCCCACCACCGGTGATGGCGCCCCAGCGAATCCAACACGAAGAACGCCAGCATGGCAAGTCCGCCAATCACGCCCGCCTCCAGGCCATCCAGCAGGCGCGGCGCGTACGTCCCCCTTCGGCGCGGAGCGTTTTGAAACGGCGGGTCTTCACAAGCCGTCCGATCGGTATGTCCCGCGGCGCCCATGAAAACAGCCTATACTACTAAAGTGTGCCGCCGCGCGGACGGGTATGGGTTCTGCGCGGACCGCGCCGACCCAAACATGACACCCGCTGTCGTCGTTACTGGAATCGGCGCCGTCAGTCCCAACGGCGCCGGCCGCGAAGCGTTCTGGCAGGCAACGCGCACCGGGGTCAGCGGAATCGGAGCCCTCACCCGCTTCGACGCCTCGTCGCTGGCGGTGCAGGTGGCCGGCGAAATTCACGGCTTCGACGAATCCCGGTATGTCGCGCCGAAAGACCGGCCGCATGTTTCGCGCGTCACTCCGCTGGCCATTGCTGCCGTCGAGGAAGCGCTGGCCGACGCCGGCCTCGACCCGCCCGCGATGAG
>JBDTAT010000645.1:0-2769 GCA_039924505.1 Bryobacteraceae bacterium | reverse complement strand
GACTCCTGCGGCGCCGCCTAGCGGTCTGTCAGTGGCTGGAAAGCGCGAGTTGAAGGTGCGAGTGGCGACCAGATTGCGCCCGGAGATGGGCGGCGGGGACGTCTTCACACCTGCCTTCTGCGCCATGCCCAACAGCGTAGCCGACTGCACCGCCCGGACGAATTGGCGAACGTTTATATCAGGCATCGGAGAGGCGTCCTTTCGAGGAATACGCGCAAACGGATTGCGGCGCGGAACAGTTGCCGACTCGGACAGTGGTGCGCGCCGCACCCTTGGGTTTACCCAGCCGCCGCACTCACCGTAACGCAATCAGGATGGGGATCAGCCCGCATCGCGTGGCCGGGCGTGGGAGAACTGGTGAGCAGATCGCCAACTCCGACGGGCGAATATTGCGCGTCCACCTTACAGCAGGCTTTTCCCACCAAGGCGACCGTGGGCCGCCCCGCTTGCGCCGATCGAGCGTCCAGGATGACGCCGGGTCTACACGCCCCAGCGCCTGAGACGACACCGGCCGCCCTTTTGTCACAGGCTTTGCGGCTTTCCGCCAAAGTTCCCTGCTGGCCGATCGTCACGACGGTCCCGGGCTGAAGCCGGCCGGCTCTCGCCAAAGACGCCAGCGCCCGTCCCATTCGGGTTGAGCATGAATCCAGCCACAGCGGCGAACGAGGTGGAGTTGGGCCCGCCGTGAACCGCCCCGCCGTTTACCGATGTTCCTAAGACTCCTATTCCATTACCAGTTGCCGGAGCGTTGTTTTTCCCCGCAACTCCCGCTTGATTAATCGATATAGAATCGCCTTCGACGGTTGGCATTTAGCCCTCCCTGCAAGGTCCTAACACCGTGCCCGACGCTATCGCCGGCAAACGGAATTAAGCAGAGAGCCTGCGGCGATCAGATTTTTCAGGAGCGCACGAAATCCAGCCCAGAACCTTCACGCGCGAGATCAATCCCACAGCGCTGTTGCGCCTTCCCCCCGGCTACGCTTCACCTGGAATTTCCGTTTTGGCGTGTCCGGCTTGAAGCAAGTATGCTATTGTGGACTCCTTTGTCAAGGCACAATAGTTCTTACCCTATGCGGACCTCATCGATTCTTCTGTCTCTGCTGGCATGCGCCTGCGCGCTTCCAGCCCAAACGGAATACGATTTGATTGTCTACGGCGGGACGGCCGGTGGCGTGATGGCCGCGGTCACCGGCGCGCGGGAAGGCTTGCACGTACTATTGCTCGAACCCGGACATCATCTGGGCGGCATGGCCACCGGGGGCCTCTCGCGCACCGATGTCGGTAAGCGCGAAGTGATTGGCGGCGACGCGTTGGAATTTTACTGGCGCCTGGGCCTGAAATACGACATCGGCCGCTTCGCACAGGACGTTGCGTGGTTCTACGAGCCGCACGCAGGCGAAGAGGTTCTCCGGGAGATGCTGCACGAAGTACACGTGACCGTACTTTTCGGCCATCGCTTGCGCGGGCGCGAGGGCGTCGAGAAACGGGGCCTGGAAATCGTCTCCCTGACCACCGAAAACGGCGCCCGATACACCGCGCGCATCTTCGCCGATTGCAGTTACGAAGGCGACCTGATGGGGCAAGCCGGCGTTTCATACACCTGGGGCCGCGAATCCACTACGCAGTACCGCGAGAATCTGGCCGGCGTCCAGCAACTCTCGCCGGGCCATCAATTCCCGGTCAAGATTTCCGCACGCGACGAGCAGGGCCGGCTGCTGCCAGAAATCCATGCGGGCGCCAAGGGTACGCCCGGTTCCGGCGACAAGAAAGTGCAGTCGTATAATTTCCGTCTGATTCTTTCCGACGATCCCGCGAATCAAGCCGCGTTCCCCAAGCCGCCCGGCTACGATCCGCATCGCTATGAACTATTGGCGCGGCTGCTGGAGGCGATGACCAAAAAACTTGGCAGAGCGCCCGTGTTGAACGAGGTGTCGCTGATCGCGCCGATTCCGAACCACAAGGCCGACTTCAACAATAAGGGCGCTTTTTCCACCGACTACATCGGCGCAAGCTGGGAGTATCCCACCGCCTCGTATGCCCGCCGCCAACAGATCTGGCGCGCGCACATCGATTACACGCAAGGCTTTTTCTACTTCCTCGCGCACGATCCGCGCGTGCCCAAGCCGCTCCAGGCCGAAATGAATCGCTGGGGGTTGGCGAAGGACGAATTCCGCGACACTGAAAACTGGCCCAACCAACTCTACATCCGCGAAGGACGCCGGATGACCGGCGATTTTGTGATGACGCAGAAGGATCTGCAAACCGAATTGACCAAGCCGGACCCTATCGGAATGGGTTCCTACAACAGCGACTCTCACAACGTGCAGCGCATCGTCACGCCCGAGGGCTACGTCGAGGACGAAGGCGATGTGGAGGTGGGCGTCAAGCCGTACCAGATTCCCTATCGGGTTATGCTGCCAAAGCGAACAGAGATATCGAATCTCCTGGTTCCCATTTGCCTCTCCGCCAGTCACGTCGCCTACTCCTCACTGCGCATGGAACCGCAGTATATGATCATCGGGCAGGCGGCCGGCGTGGCCGCCGCGCTCGCGATCCGCGAACATCAACCGGTGCAGCAGATCGACACGCGGCAATTGACAGATCGATTAAAAGCGCAGGGCGCGCTGATGGAGTATCGCCCCTCCGCCGTGCCGCAGAGCTTCTACCGCGGTTTGTGGCAACGGTTCCATCCGGGCGTTTCGCGCGAACGCCAACTGCCCTTCTAGTGTAAAGAAACTCTCAATGCCGGCGCGCCGGCCGAAGTCCGCA
>JBDTAT010000644.1:0-2518 GCA_039924505.1 Bryobacteraceae bacterium | reverse complement strand
CGCCGCACTACCGTGCGCGGATAGCGAATAGAGCGACGCCTGGATATCGGAGGCGAACTCGCGCGACTCTTCAATCTTGTCTTTCAATGCGATCTTCTGAAGCAGATCCTTCAAATCGTAAATAGAGAGTTCTGAACTGGCGTTCTCCCGCGCCGCCACGTCGAGCGCGGTCTTCGATTCCGTGAAATTCAGGTAATACGTCTCGACGCCGCTGACCCCGCGATAGGGCGACGAGTTCGCGTGAATGGAGAGGAACAGATCGGCCTTCTCGCGGTTGGCGATACGGGTGCGTTCTTCCAGGGGAATGAAGGTGTCGTCCGTCCGCGTGTAGATCACCTCGCTGCCCAGCCGCTGCTCAATCAACGCGCCCAGGCGCTTGGTTACGTCGAGAACCAGATCTTTCTCGAGCAAACCGCCGGGGCCGTTCGTGCCGGCGTCGTTGCCGCCGTGGCCCGGGTCGAGCACCACCCGCCCCAGTTTCAAGCCGAGCACCCGGGTCAGCGACCGGTCGCCGCCGGTGTTGCGCTTGGCGGGCAGCGGCGTCAAACCCGGCTCGCGATCCCTCCGCGGCGGGGACGGAGCCGCTGTTTCGGCCATTCGGGACGTATCCGCCAGCCGGATTAAATCCGTCACCTCCGCGATCTCGCCCTCAGACGCAGGCGGAGGTGCGGGGTGTGCGGTATCGAATAAGTTCGATGGCGCGGAGGACCGCGATGCTGCGCCGAGACGCGGCGGATCGGCGATTCGGACCGGCTCCATCGACGGTGCCCGGCGGCGCGACATGGCCGGCGGTTGAAATATGCGTGGAGCGCGGGACACGGCCGGCATCGGCGGGGGGACCGTCGCAGCGACGCGGGTCGCATCCATACGGACAGGCGCGGCGTCGATTATCGCGGACGCGGGCGCCAGCAGATCGGCGTCCACCCGGCGCACACCTGCGCCGGTCAGCCGTTGCACGCCCGTGACGCTATGCACAACGCTAAATGATTCGGAATCGTGCGCCGTTTGCGCGGCCGGACGCAGCTCAATCATCAGCCGGTTGGGATTCACCAGTTGCGAGGCCACGCACTCCACCGGCGACTCCAGGTCCAGCACGATGCGGGTAACGCCCGGTTGCGTCTCGGCCACGCGAATCTGCTTCAGCAGTTTGCCGCCCACCGCGATGACGTGCATGCCCTTGCGGAACATCTCCGGGCTTGCGCCCTCCAAGTCGAAGAAAACCCGGTCCGGATTGGGTAGACGATCCGACTTGAAGCGGAACTCTCCGTCGGCTTCGATGGCGATGCGGGTAGCTCCGCCTGCGGTCCAGAATCGCACGGAAGTGACTTTCGTCGCGGTAGCCTGGCGCGCGGCCAGACAGGGGGCCAACACCAGCAGCACAGAGGCCGCCCATCGCCGCCAAGCGGACCGGCGTCGCCCGGGACTTCCGGCGTCAACGCGTGCGGAGGTACAGACGGCCTTGATTATCGACGTATTGTACAAGTTTGGGATGCTCGTCATGTGTCGGATTCGCCGGCAGCGCCGCCTTTAACGATTTCTTATTTTCGGCGGCGCGCCGGGCCTCCCCATACTTCTTGCCGACCTGGTAGACGTAATTCATGGTCTCCGGATACGGTGGTATCGATTTGTATCTCGCCACCGCGCCTTCGCCGGCATTATAGGCTGCCAGTGCCTTCCGATCATCCCCAAACAAGTTTTGCAAGTACTTCAGGTATTTCACGCCCGCTTCGATATTTTCTTGCGCATTGAAGCTGTTTTTAACTCCGAAACGGTGCGCGGTGGAAGGGATTAATTGCATAAGCCCTTCGGCCCCTTTGGGCGATACAGCATACGGATTATAGTTGCTTTCCACTTCAATTACGGAATGCACCAGTAGAGGGTCCACATGATATTTGCCGGCGGACTGTTCCACCATTTCATCGATTCCGGAGCCGGCTTCCGCCGCGCTTATGGCGTGGCCGGAGGCGAGGGGGGAAACCACCCGTTCCGGCACGGATCTCGGCGCGACGACCACGCTACGAATCAACCGGCCGCTGTGCGGATCGGTCCGCACCACCGATGCAACCCTCGGGTGGATCGGTATCTCCGCGACGGGTTCCATTCCGCTTGCGGCCATTACCGCCGCTATCAAACCAAGACAGACACGCATCCGTATATTTTCCTTATAATTATAACCGGTAACGGACGGTCAAATACAATGCTTCCGTCCGCCACCGATGTTAACATTGTTTCATGAGCGCGCGCGCCATCGCCGGGTCTGTTGTCCACAAGCTCATGGGAACGCACGCCGGATTCGTGCTGGCCGGCGGCTTGAGTACGAGAATGGGACGCGACAAGGCCTGGTTGCCGCATCGCGGGACAACGCTGGCAGCCTACGTCGCGGGCGAAGTGCTGAGGGCCGCCGGTTCTGTGACGCTGGTGGGGGATCCGGCCAAATACGCCCGGCTTGGACATCCAGTGGTGGCCGATCACGTGGCCGGGCGCGGGCCGCTGGGCGGAATTCTGACCGCTCTGCGCA
>JBDTAT010000643.1:0-7395 GCA_039924505.1 Bryobacteraceae bacterium | reverse complement strand
ACCGGAAAACTGGTGTGGGCGTTTCAACCCTCCCCGCACGATACGCACGATTGGGACGCGGTGGAAACGCCGATGCTGGTGGACGCGGATTTCAACGGAACGCCGCGGAAGATGCTGATGCAGACTTCGCGCAACGGATACTTCTTTGTGCTCGACCGGACGGATGGAAAGAGTTTGCTGACGGCGGCGTTCGGACCGGTGAACTGGACGACGGGCGTGGACAAGGAAGGACGGCCGATTCCGAATCCGGAGAAGGAACCGGCGCGGGACGGGCGGTTGATTGCGCCGGATGAAGGCGGGATGACGAACTACCGCTCGCCCAGCTTCGATAAAAAGACGGGATTGTTTATTGTGGATGCGCACCCGAGTTACGGAATTTATTTCGCGAAGCCGGCGGACGGGACGTTCGGGTGGGCGGGTGCGGATTACGGAGTGTGGAGCAAAGGTGTGCTGGAGGCGATCGATTATCAAACGGGGAAAATCCGCTGGAGTCATGAGTTGGGGCCGGGCGGTTCGGGCGCCGGCGTGTTGACGACGGATTCGGGGCTTACTTTCACGGGCGATGCGGCAGGGAACGTGCTGGCGCTGGATACGAGCGATGGAAAGACGTTGTGGCATGCGGGCGCGGGGGCGGGGATGGAGAGCTCGCCGATTACTTACGAGATGGACGGGCGGCAGTACGTGGTGACGAGCAGCGGCGGGGTGATGTTCGCCTGGACGCTGACGGACGCGGCGCGATGAGTCCGGCGAATCCGCTATTGCAGGATGCGGCCGAGCGGGGCGCGCGGTATCTGGAGACGCTAGAGGAGCGGACGGTCGCGCCGGCGCCTCGCGAGATGGCACGGTTGACGGAGTTGAGCGGGCCGATGCCGGAAGGATCGGCGGAGCCGCGCGAGGTGCTGCGGATGCTCGATGAGATCGGGTCGCCGGGGACTGTCGCGTCGGCGGGCCGGCGATATTTTGGATTCGTAACGGGCGGAGTGTTGCCGGCGGCGCTGGCTGCCAACTGGTTGGCCGGGGCGTGGGACCAATGCGCGGGACTGGTGGGAATTTCGCCGGTAGGCGCGGCGCTTGAAGAGATTGCCGGCGCGTGGCTGCTGGATGTGCTGGGCTTGCCGCCTTCGTGCGGAGTCGGATTCGTAACGGGCGGGACGATGGCGAATTTCACTTGCCTGGCGGCGGCGCGCCACTCCGTTCTGGAGAAAGACGAATGGGATGTGGAGGCGAAGGGTTTGTTTGGAGCGCCTCCGATACAGGTGGTGGTGGGCGAGGAAGTTCACATCAGCACCTTGAAGTCGCTGTCGCTGCTGGGCCTCGGGCGGGAACGGGTGACGCGCGTGCCGGTGGATGGGCAAGGGCGGATGCGGGCCGATGCGCTGCCGCGCCTGGATGCGCGGACGATTGTGTGCATCCAGGCGGGCAACGTGAACAGCGGCGCGTTCGATCCGGCGGCGGAAATTTGCGCGGCCGCGCGGGCGGCGGGCGCGTGGGTGCATGTGGACGCGGCGTTCGGGTTGTGGGCGGCGGCCGCTCCGGCGCGAAGGCATCTGGTTGCGGGCGTGGACCAAGCGGATTCGTGGGCGACGGACGCGCACAAGTGGTTGAACGTGCCCTACGATAGCGGTCTCGCGTTCGTGCGGCGGTCGAGCGATTTGCGCGCGGCGATGACGGTGTCGGCGGCATACCTGACGCGCAGCGACCGGCGCGAGCCGAATCATCATACACCGGAAATGTCGCGGCGGGCGCGGGCAGTGGAAATATGGGCCGCGCTAAAGAGCTTGGGGCGCAGCGGCGTGGCGGATTTAATTGAGCGGACGTGCCAGTATGCACAGCGATTCGCCGACGGGATGCGCGCGGCGGGTTATGAAGTGCTGAACGAAGTGTCGTTGAACCAGGTGATGGTATCGTTCGGCGGCGATGGCGCAACGCGCGAAGTGATTGCGGCCGCCCAAGCGGAAGGGACGTGCTGGTGCGGCGGGACGACATGGCACGGACGCGCGGCGATGCGGATCAGCGTGTCGTCGTGGGCGACGACGGCCGCGGACGTGGACCGCAGCCTGGCGGCGATTACCGGAGTGGCGCGCGGAATTCGGGCAGCCTGTTAGAATGAGTCCACAGGTATCGTCATGGACTCCCGTCGAAATTTTCTAGGAAAAGTTGCCTCCGGCCTCGCCGGAACACTGGCTGTGCCGGCCAGTATGTTGAGCGCGAACGAGCGCATTCGCGTTGGCATTATCGGCGTGGGCGACCGCGGAACGGAATTGGTGCGCCAGGCGATGGCGGTTCCTGGTGTCGAGTTCGCGGCGTTTTGCGACATTTACACGATGCGGCTGGAGCGCGCCAAGCATTTGGCGCCCGGTGCGGCCACGTATATGGATCACCGGCGCCTGCTGGAGGATGCGAGTCTGGACGCGGTGCTGATTGCCACGCCGCAACACTTGCACTGCGAGCATTTCGTCGCGGCGATGGGCGCCGGCAAGCACGTGTATCAGGAAAAGACGCTCGCGTTTTCGGTGGATCACGCGAAGCGGATGCGGGCGGCGTTTGTGCGCGACGGCGGAAAGCATGTGGTGCAGGTGGGGCATCAATCGTGCTCGTCGGGGCAGATGACGGACGCGATTCAGTTTCTCGGTACCGCGCCCATGGGGAAGATTACGGCCGTGCATGCGCATATGTACCGCAACACGCCGCACGGGAAACCGCAGTGGTCGCGGCCGGCGCTGCTGACGAAAGACGTGAACCCGGAAAACGTGCTGTGGAATTCGTTTCTCGGGGAAGCGCCGAAGCGGGATTTCGACGCGAACCGGTACATCAACTGGCGTTTTTTCTGGGATTATTCGGGCGGCAACGTGTATGAAAATATGTGCCACCAGCTTGCGTTCTGGAACAAGGCGCTGCATTTGCAGATTCCGAAATCGGCGACCATGACGGGCGGGCTGTACTTGTGGAAGGACGGCCGCGAAGTTCCCGATACGATGAACGTGGCGCTGGAACAGCCGGAAGAGATGCTGTGGAGCTGGGATTCGGGTTTCGGCAACAGCCAGCTCGGCTCGAATGAGGATGTGCTGGGAACCGACGGAACGGTATCGAAAGGCGCGCAGCTCCGGTATATTCCGCAGAAGGTGAATCAGCCGGACGGCGCAGAGATGCTGGGACGGACTACGTCTTCGCCGCTGGCGCACATGCAGAATTTTTTCGACTGCGTGCGCAGCGGGAAGCAGCCGAACTGCCCGTTCGACGTGGGTTTTCGCGTGGCGATCGCGTGCCGGATGGCGGTTGAGAGTTACCGCCAGGGCCGGACGATACACTGGGACGCGGTGAAGGAAGAGCTGGTTTGAAGTTTGGATGGACTTCGACTTCACTGGTGAACAGCAGCAACTTCGCGGCTCGGTGAGGGAGTTTGCCGAGGCGGAGATCCGGCCGCATGTTCTGGAGTGGGACGAAGGACAGATTTTTCCGCTGGAAGCGATCCGCAAGATTGGCGCGCTGGGGTACATGGGCGCGATTTTTCCGGAAGAGCTGGGCGGCGCGGGGCTCGGATACATCGAGTACGCAATTATTATTGAAGAGTTGTCGCGCGTCGATCCGTCGGTGGGGTTGATCGTGGCGGCGCACACCTCGCTTTGCTCCAATCATATATATGAGGCGGGGACGACGGAGCAGCGGCAGCGCTATCTGCCGAAGTTGGCGGCGGGCGAATGGATCGGCTGCTGGTCGCTGACGGAGGCGGAGGCGGGATCGGACGCGGGAGGCACGCGGACGAGCGCGGTGCCCGAGGGGGATGGCTGGGTGCTGAACGGCGGGAAGACGTTCACCACCAACGCGCAATACGCGGAGGTATGCGTGGCGATGGCGGCCACCGATCGCGCGGCGTCGCATCACGGCGTGTCGGCATTCATTTTGGAAAAAGACGCGCCGGGATTCCGCGCGGGGAAAAAAGAAAACAAGCTGGGAATGCGGGCCAGCGCGACCGGCGAAGTGTTGTTCACCAACTGCCACCTGGCGGGCACGCAACTGCTGGGCAAGCGCGGCGAGGGGTTCGTCGACAGCCTGCGGATTCTGGATGGCGGGCGCATATCCATTGCGGCGCTATCGGTGGGGCTGGCGCAGGGCGCCTACGAAGCGGCGCTCGGATATTCCAAACAACGCAAACAATTTGGGCGGCCGATTTCGGAGTTTCAAGCGATCCAGCATAAGCTAGCCGACATGGCGACGGAGATCGATGCGGCGCGGCTGCTGACGCACCGGGCGGCCTGGATGAAAGACCGGAACGCGCGGGTGACGAAGGAATCGTCGATGGCGAAATTGTTTGCATCCGAGGTGGCGGTGCGGGTGGCGAATGAAGCGGTGCAGATCCACGGCGGCTATGGATTCACCAAAGACTACCCGGTGGAGAAATATTATCGCGACGCCAAGCTATGCACCATTGGCGAGGGGACGAGCGAGATTCAACGGATGGTGATTGCGCGGCAGGTGTTGGGAGCGGCGGAGCGCGGCGCCAAACGCGGGTGATGAGCGAGCTGGGGCGGCGGATTCTTGCGGGCGACGTGAGGGCGCTGGCGCGCGCGGCGACGATGGTGGAAAACGGGCAGCCGGCGGCGCGGGAACTGCTGACGGAATTGTTTCCACATGCGGGGCGGGCGCTGACGATTGGAATCACCGGCGCGCCGGGGACGGGGAAGAGCACGCTGGTGGATGGACTGACGCAGACGATTCGCGCCGAGGGGCGGACAGTTGGCGTGGTTGCGGTGGATCCGACCAGCCCGTTTTCAGGCGGCGCGATTCTGGGCGACCGCATCCGGATGTTGCGGCATCACGACGACCCCGGGGTCTTCATTCGTTCCACGGCGACGCGCGGCTGGCTGGGCGGACTGGCGCGGACGACGATGGATTTGACGCTGCTGCTGGACGCGGCGGGGCGCGATGTGGTTCTGGTGGAGACGGTGGGCGTGGGCCAGGATGAAGTGGAAATTGTGCGGCTGGCGGACGTGACGGTGGTGGTGCTGGTGCCCGGCATGGGTGACGGCGTGCAGGCCCTGAAAGCGGGTATTATGGAGATCGCCGACGTCTTCGCGATCAACAAAGCCGACTTGGCGGGCGCGGAAAAACTGGAACGCGAATTGAAGGCGGCGATGAGCCTGGCGCACGGGCGCGACGGCTGGACGCCGCCGGTTGTGCAGGCCGTGGCGAGCGAAGGCCGGGGCATCGCGGAGACGCTGAGCGCGGCGCGCGCGTATGCCGCCAGCGGCCTGGCGAACAACCGGAAAGCGGAAAGTTGGAGCGTGCGGCTGCGCGAGATGCTGCGCGAACGGCTGCTCGAGCGCGTTCCCGGCGAGGAGATTGCGCTGGCGGCGGCTGACGTGGCGGACGGGCGGCGCGATCCGTACTCGATTATCGATGACTGGATCAAACGATTTTAAGATCGATCATGTGGGGATTGCGGTGCGGTCGCTCGACGCCGCGCTCGATTTTTATGAGCGGCAACTAGGGATGGCGTTGAGCGGACGGGAGAGCGTGCCGCGCGAGCGCGTACACGTCGCGATGCTGGCGGTGGGCGAATCGCATCTGGAGCTGCTGGAGGCAAGCGAGCCGGATTCCGCGGTCGGCAAGTTCATAGAGAAGCGCGGCGAAGGATTGCATCACGTGGCGCTGCGCGTGGCGGACCTGGGCGCGGCAGTGGAGCGGTTGAAAGCCGGCGGGGCGCGCGTGCTGGATGAACCCCGGCGCGGGGCGGGCGGTCATCTGTATGTTTTTGTCCATCCATCTTCGACGGGCGGCGTCCTATTGGAATTAATTCAGGAGGAAATGAAACAGACCGAATGATGAACCCGAAGACTGGAATTATCGGCGGCAGCGGCCTTTATTCGATGCCGGCATTCGAGGCGCAGCGGGAGGTGCCGCGCGATACGCCCTGGGGCAAACCGTCGGATATTTATGTGGTGGGAAAGCTGGCGGGCAGGGAAGTGGCGTTTTTGGCGCGCCACGGCCGCAGCCATCGCCTCATGCCGTCGGAACTGAACTATCGCGCGAATATTTACGGATTCAAGTCGCTGGGAGTGGAGCGGATCATCTCACTGAGCGCGGTGGGTTCGTTGAAGGAAGAACACCGGCCGCTCGATTTTGTGCTGCCGGATCAATTTTTCGATCGCACGCAGGGACGGGCCTCGACTTTTTTTGGCGATGGCCTCGTGGCGCACGTCAGCTTCGCCGACCCGGTGTGTCCGCAGTTATCGTCGGTAGTGGAGAACGCCTGCCACGCGGCGGGAGTGAACGTGACGCGGGGCGGCACGTATCTGTGCATAGACGGTCCGGCGTTTTCGACGAAGGCCGAGTCGAATGTCTACCGGAGCTGGGGCATGGACGTGATCGGCATGACGAATTTGCAAGAGGCGAAGTTGGCGCGCGAGGCGGAGATGTGTTACACGACCATCGCGATGGTGACGGATTACGACTGCTGGCGCGCCGGTCACGAAGCCGTGACGGTGAGCGAGATTGTTGGCAATCTGACGAAGAATGCGGCAAAAGCCTGTGAAGTGGTGGCGGCGGCAGTGAAGCAGATGCCGGAGGGGCGGGAGTGCAAGTGCGGCTCCGCGCTGCAGCATGCACTGATCACGCAACCGAACGCGGTGACGGACGCAACGCGCAAGAAGCTGGAGCTGCTGGTTGGCAAGTATCTCCGCCCCTGAGCTGGCGCGCGAACTGCTCGATTGCTGTCTGCGCGGAGCCGCGTGGCGGACGGCGTCGCTTGAGACGCTGACGGGGATGGCGCTGTCGCAGCAGCCGGAGGACGCGCGGGAGGCGAGCCGTGCGCTGTTCGGCATTCTGGTGGAGCGGCTGGGCGATTTATTCGAGCCGCGGCTGTGCGGGATATATGCGGAATTATTCTCGCAAGCGATCGCGTTGGCGCGGCCGGAGTTCGATGCGCGGGACTTGCTGGCGCGCTACCGGCGGATACGCGAGAGGCGCGAGTTGCCGGGGAATATCCGGCGCGTTTACGTACTGTCGCGGGTGACGCTGGGCGCCGATGTCGCGGTGACCAGCGTGATTCTGGACGCGGTGAAGCGGCGATTTCCAGAGGCTGAGATCCACTTTGTAGGATCGCAAAAGGGCTGGGAATTGTTTGCGGCCGATAGGCGCATATTGCACACGCCGGCTCCTTATGCGCGTGGGGGCACGCTGGCCGAGAGGCTGGCGGCGGGCTTGGAGCTACGCGAGCGGCTGGCGGCGGACGACCGCATCGTGGTGGATCCGGATTCGCGATTGACGCAGCTCGGATTGCTGCCGGTATGCGAGGAGGATCGGTATTTCTTTTTTGAGTCGCGATCGTTCGGCGGGGACGGCGGCGGTCCGCTGCCGGTGCTGGCGGGACGCTGGGCGGCGGAAACGTTCGGGATT
>JBDTAT010000642.1:0-6680 GCA_039924505.1 Bryobacteraceae bacterium | reverse complement strand
TCGTCGCGATAAGCTTGCCGGTGCGCCGACGAGCAGAATTCTTCCGACGACAGGACGCGGTACAGCGGCAGTTTTTCTCCGCAATACGGGCAACGGCTATTCCCCACCCAGGACATTACGAATCTATATTGCGCCGAATGCGCTTCCATTACTACGCAGTAAAGCCCCTAGCCCAGCGGTGCGGCCACTTGCGGCCTCAGAGGCATATAGGGTTTCGGCCCTAGATTTTGGAGCCGGAGAGGTTTTCGCTCGATCCGACTCCCGCACGGCGAGCGGCTCGGTTACGATTCGTGCAAGTTCGGATTCCAGGTGCTCTGAAAGTCCGTAAACGGTAGCCACCATGCGCATCCCCAAGACTCTTCCGCCAGTTTGGGCAAGAATCCTACTCCGCAGATAGAGCTGCTCCTTCTCGTTGCGAATCCGTTCTCAATGGGAGGCGCGCGGAATTCGCGGCCAAACATTATAGACGATGATGTTTTGAGTTGCGGGAAGAACGCATTGATTGTAGCTCCTTGACGACCGTGCGCTGCTGCGGCTCAAGGGTTGAATTGCGCTACAACTTTACGAGCCCACGCAACAGTCAGGTTGTACTGGAGTATACTGGCAGCAGTGTACTTCTCACGATCCGGCTTTTCTTGAGGAGGCCCCATTCACGGAGCCGAACTGCTCTCGAACGATGATCGGAAAGCCCTCCTGGTTGTACTCGACTCGCTGGTCAAACGGTCCGGCCTCAGCCGGGCGGCCGTCGAGTAGCGGCGAAAGGAATCTCCCATGAACACCGACACCCGCCACCACGTCCACGCTCTGGTCGATCAACTGCCGCCGGTTCAACTGGCCGCCGTGGAGAATCTCTTGCAGTCGATGCTCGATTCGTTTTCCAGCAAGCTGGCGCGCGCTCCCATCGACGACGAACCGTTCACCGAAGAGGACCGGCAAGCCATCGCCGAAGCCGACGAGTGGCGCAAGCACAACGCGCCCATTCCATTGGAGAACGTCCTGTCTGAGTTTGGCCTGGCAACGGCCGACTGGGACACCATGGGAAAGACTCCGCTGCCGGATGACAACGGCACGCGGAATGGCTAAAGGCGTCGCCTTTACCAATCAGGCCACGGCCGACCTCCGCGCCATCCCGCAACCCATCGCCATGCAGATCCTGCGGACGCTGGCCCGCTTTCTGGAATCCGAGGAGGGCAACGTGAAGCGCCGGGAGGGCTTCGAACCGCCGCTCTACCGCCTGCGCACACAGGACCACCGCGTCATCTTCCGCGACTTCGGCTCCCACATCGAAGTGATCCGCGTACGCAACCGCAAGGACGCCTACCGCTGATCTGCAGCGCCCATCGCTTGAAGAAGGAAGCTGAAATTGTCGCCGGGCTCGGAAGACCCAATCACGCGGTCGCCCGATAGGCCCCGGTCCTGCTGGCGCGATTTACGTGGATCCGGACGCCCCGCAAGTATCGCTTGAGGTCAGCCGCCGGAACCGGGCGCGGGAAGGAGTCGGTCTTCAGGCATCCAACCAGCTTCGGTCTGCTCGGCCTTCTCGGCGCCCTTCGCTGTGATGGTGTAGCGGCCATTGTCGCCGCGCAATGCCCACCCGTTTTCCTTCAGGAACCACAGGCTGAATTCCAGATGCTCGCGCGGACAGCCGAGCAGGTCTTCCATCTCGTGCATGGTTACGGCCGGCTGCACGGGGTCCTGCATGCGCTTCGTATAGAGCAGGGTCAGAATGCCCTGCCGTTTCCGCTTCTCGGCTTCCATTCCGCGAGTGGCCTGTGGCTGGTCGAAAATTTTCCAGCGCGCATCGCGCGTCTGCCGGTTCCGCAGATCGTAGGCCGCCCGCTGTTCCGGATCGCTGATGACGCGGTAGGCATCCGATAACAGGTGAAACATCCCGGCGTTTCCGGTTTCGGCGTTGTCCGGATGGTACCGCTGCGCCAATAGCCGGTAGACGCGATGGATGGTGTCGGGATCGGCCTTGTTGCTCAATTGCAGGATGTCGTAGTAATCCTCAGCCGGGGCTTCGGCTGGAGGCGTCTTGGAGGCGGAAGGTTTATCGAATTTCAGGCCGGCCCGGTACGTTCCGTGTTCACCGGCGATGCACCAGCAAACGCAGGCGCCCACCGGCCCGGAAGATCCTCTATCGCCGAAATCGCCACTCACCGTTACCGATACCCCGGCCGGCAGCGGGCGGCCCACCTCGATACCCACGCCGACGGCGCCGATGTCGATCAACTTGGCCGCCAGATTGACGGTGGCGCCAGTCGATTCGCGATACAACAATTTCAAGCCATGCGCAGTGCTGGGCGTCGTGCGGGTGGCTCTTCGCTTTTCCGTGGCTGGCATTTCCGGCTGTCCGGCTCCCGTTCTCGCGGCTGCTACTCTCTCTTTTTGTATCGGCAGTCCCATCGGGAACCTTTACTGGACCGGGGACGGTTTAAGCGGAGCCGCCGCGCGCGACTCAGAGAGTGCTTCCGAGCCGTGACCGTGAGGGAGCGGTTGGATAGGTTATTTCGCAACGTGTGCTTAGGAGCGTCCGCCTCTTTCCGCGATCAGCCGCATGGCGGCCGCGTTGACGAACTTCCTGCCGTGGAACCGCTCACCCCACGCCAAGGGTGTGACATCGCGATATTCGTGCATCTTATCCTCGCCGTATCCAGGATGCAACTGTTTCCGCAGGGACGCGCGCGCATTCGGGTCGGCGCCATGGTCCAGCAGCATTTGTGTGAGTGGGGCCGCCGGCGGCTCTCCACTACGGTTCATCCAGAAGCTCGGCTGCGACACCACCGTTGCGAACAGCGCGGTATGTCCGCCAAAGCCATCGGCGTCAACGGCAGCCTTCGCGTCAACCTGCATTCCACGATCAAGCAACCATCGGGCAATTTCCGTTTCGTCGTAGTCGATGCACATATGAAGCAAGGTCGTCCCCGCCAGCGGCGTTCCATGTGTCGCGAGCACCTCGTCGTGACACCCGAACTCGGGCGGGTAGATCTCCTGGTGAGTGAACGTTCGCCCCAGTAGCCCCGGATCGCGGCGCAGATGCTCTTCGAGCAGATCCACGCGTTTGCGGTGCAGCGCCATCGTGGGAGTATCCGGCAGCTCGAGGCCATTCTGGACGTACATCTCCAAAATCCGATGCTTGGCCGATGGATTGCGGCTGTCGGTCTCGAGCACCACATCGACCGGGGCGATGCGCTTGCCATCCGCATCCCGTATCTCGGCCCCTAACTCGAACAGAAGCGCCGTCCCCGCGACGCTCAGCGTATAGGCAGGTCCATCCAACGCGCCTGTGGTAGGCCGCGGAGCGCCCAACGCAGCGTGCAACTTGCGGGCCGTGCCGATTTTGCTTTGGAGCGTCGCCCGGTCGAGCGCCGACTTAAGCGCAAAGGGTGCGGCGCGCACCGCCATCCCTGTTAGGATCTGTTCCGCGCCGCACTCCGTTTTGCGCGAGTTCCACAAAAGATCGGTCGCGCCGAGTTCCTGAAGGACCTCGATGATCCGATCACGCCCGAGGTTTGCCGCGTAGGTCATCGGCGGCCCCCAGTTGCTGTTCTTTCGAATCAAGGCCGCTTCGTTCAGCAACTGCGGGTGCTGCAACACCAGCTTGCGGACGGCATCCACATTGTCGCGCCAGATGGCATCGATCAATTGGCATGCAAGCACGAGGCGCGGCCAGCTCGATGCCTCGTAGCTACGCGCCAGCACGAGCTGTGCGTCGGCGAGCCTGACGCCCCCGGAGGCGATCTTTTCGACGTGGTGTCTCTTCAATTCCTCCCCCGCGGCGGGATCGCCGCTTCGGATCTGGCGTAGCAGATCCTTGGCTTGGCGCCTAAGCTGATTGAGGTTGGGCCGGATGGGGAGAGTGCGGTTGGGCATGACAAACCTCCTTTGTTATCGTGCCCGCGATCCGCTAGCGTCGGGCGAAAAGGAGATTCGTGAAAACCAGTTTCAGATGTCGGGTCAGGTGGACTCGGTCCTATCCGCGGACGGGAGGCGTCCTGCACGCCAAATGCGAGGATACCGCTCCGAATGCAGTGGGTCAAGCTGCCCGCGTTTCCGGGCGAACAAAAAAGCCTCATTCTTCCCGCAGAGCCGACATCGGGTCTATGGTTGCCGCCCGATGCGCGGGCCAACCGGCAGCCAGGAGGCCGGTCGCCAGGAAAAGCGCTATGGCCGTTCCTATAACGAATGGGTCGGCCATTCGAATTCCAAATAGCAGTGATCTGAATAGGGTCATGATGGATAGCGCGCCCACCAGGCCGATAGCTAATCCGCCGCTCATCAATCCGCTCGCGTCTTTCAGAATCAGTGAAATGATTTCGACGCGTTGCGCGCCTAACGCCGCTCGAATGCCAATCTCCTTCGTTCGCCGTCCAACGGAATAATTCAATAGTCCGAACAAACCGATGGACGCCAGCAGCAGACCGAAGAACGCAAATGTTCCGCCCACGCCGGCCAGCAGTTTCTCCCGGGTCAGCGTGTTTCCCACAATCGTTTCGAGCGTGGTGATTCCATGGATTCGCATTCCCGGGGCGGTCGCCTGCGCCTCCCGGCTCACAACCGGCACAACCTGTCCCAACGGGAGTCGAGAGCGGACGTACAGGGTGAACGAGTTGCTGCCTTCTGTCGGAAGGTAGACGATTGGGTCCGCGCTCTTACGCAAGTCATAGTAGTGTGCGTCCGATGCCACACCTACTATCGTCTGGCGCAGCAACGATTTGCCGAAGTGGCGGCTGAACTCTCGTCCCAACACGTTCATGCCGTTGAAGTACCTGCGCGCGAAGGCCTCATTCACAATGGCCGGCGTCAGCTCCTGCGCATTGCTGTCTCTGGCCTCGAAGCCGCGTCCGGCCACCAACGGAGTTTGCATTGCCGTAAAGTAGCCAGGCGAAACGCGGTAGAAGATTTCTTCGCGCTCGGACGGTCCGCCTCCGGGTATGATGACCTGCCCCGACCAGCCGCCGCCTTCGAAAATTGGCCACATCGCGAGCGCGACGGCCTGAATACCAGGTTGACTCCCCACTCGCCCTTGAAGCTGAAACATCAAATTACGGAGCCGAACTTCCTGGCTGCGGTGATCTTCGATCCATGCCACCGGATCGCCGGATATCTGAGTATCCATGGCAAGATTCAGCACGGCCACGTTCCGCGCGTTGAAGCCGGGATCCACTCTCAGCAAATTGCCAAGGCTGAACAGAAACGCGGCCCCCACTATAACCAGGCAGAATGCGCAGGCCACCTGAATGCTCACGAAGAGCTTTCCCAGCCGGAGCTTCCCCGCCTGGCCCGCGGAAGCGCGTAACGAAAGCATCGGCTGCGCGCCGGAGGCTTGCCATGCAGGAACCAAGCCGAAAAGGACCGCGGAAAGTGTGGACACTCCGATGCAGAAAAAGAGCACGCGCGTATCGATGGCCAGGACGAACTGCACCGGATCGCTTTCCTTCGACAGCATATGCACCAGCAAAGGCGCCACTAAACGCGCGAGCAACCAGCCCAATCCGCCGGCCATGAGCGAAAGCAAAAGGCTTTCCGTTAACATCTGCCGGACCAGGCGCATTCTTGCCGCGCCCAAGGAGACCCGCATGGCCATCTCCATCGCCCGGGCCGTGGAACGGGAAAGCAGAAGGCTCGCCACGTTGGCGCAGGCGATCAGCAATATCCCGATCGCCACGCCAAACACAATCCACAAAGAGCGTGAAAATGTCTTTCGGAAGCCGGATACGCCCGCGGCGCCGGAATGCACGCGAATCGTGCTCTCCAGAAATTGCTTCCGTATCCCGGACGGCATGGTGGGAAAATGTTTTACGCTCTCCACTTGGAAATCGTGGAACGACGGCTGCAGCCGGGCTTGCACTTGTGCGGCCGAAATGCCAGGCGCGAAACGCCCGAGAATCCGGAACCAGTGCCAACCGGAGTCGTGGAGCGCTCGCGGCTCGTATAGCGCGCCCGGCAGCCATACATCTACAAACTTTCCAGGCTCCACTCCGAAAAATCCAGCGCGCGCAACACCGGCTACTTCATACGTCTTTCCCTCAATTTTGAGATTTCGTCCCACGACGGCCGGATCCGACTGGAAACGTCTTCGCCAGTACTCGTAACTTAAGACCGCGACGGCATGGCGTGGAGGGATGCGGTCCTCTTCCGCCGAAAACAGGCGTCCGACGGCGGGAACAACGCCCAGAAGGTCGAAAGCTTCTCCCGATACGAAGGCTTTATTGATTTTCTCGACCGGTGCGTCGGGATTCGGACCCTGCGCTTCCACTCGATTGGGCGAGCTGAAGAGCGCCAAACGCGCTACGGACTTGGTTACCGCGGCAAACTGAAGATACTCCGGATAACTGAACGAGTCCCGCTCCTGGCCCGCGGCAGTTCCGGGGTCGTGTACGTCGGGCCAGGAGAGCGTGAATAGCTCGCCGGGTTTAGAGACCGGCAACGGTCTCAGAATGGCCGCATCGACGATGGAATAAACGGCGGTGTTCGCCCCGATCGCCAAGGCCAGCGATAACACCGCCGTAGCAGTAAACGCAGGCCCCTTGCGCATGCCGCGCCACGCATGGCGAATGTCCTGAAACGTGGCTTCGAGAGTTGCCCAAAGACGAAAGTCCCGGCTCTCTTCCTTTAATCGCGTCGCGTTACCGAAACGCGCGCGCGCCTGCCGGCGGGCCTCCTGAACCTCTACGCCT
>JBDTAT010000641.1:0-4139 GCA_039924505.1 Bryobacteraceae bacterium | reverse complement strand
GGATATATAATGGCAACCATGAGTAAGTCAGCCCCTCGAACTTGTACCAGATTCAGCTCCAGCAGATGCCGGCCAACATCAATAAGTTCATTCTCGTTTCCGCATATAAACAGCGACTCCCGGGATTGGCAGATCTACAGGGCACGCCCAGCAAGGCGACTATTTCCTTCGATCTGACCGCGGTCGGCCTGCCCGCGCAGGAACAAAACCGAAAGCTCAACAACCTTGCCGTCCTTGTGATTGGAGCCAAGAATGCGGCCAGCGTCAAGGCCTCGGTGATTTCGGCAAGCCCATCGAAGACCATTCTCGTTGTGCTCGTCAATGGTGTTGCTTTTTCCAACGCTCCACCAATCACGGACCCTCAGTCGACCGTGGCGCTTTCGCCGCTGAATGCAATGGGGGGCATAACCGTGGACCAGAAACTTTCGTTGCTGATTGATAAGACTCTCAACGCGGGTGTGGATTTCACCACCGTGCAAGATGTTCTTCTAGCTGTTGACTACCAGGCAGCCGTAAAATAACGGAGGTTCCGATTCCGAAACGTAGTACTGGCCTTTTTGCGCGAGCGATGTCAACAACGGCAATGGCGCCTGCTGGCCGCTCACGTGCGCACGAATCCGAAAGGATCATGAATGATATAAAGTCTTACGCGAACCGTTGCCTCAACCAGGGTTTTCGTCCGATCCCTGGCATTGGTTCGGCAATCCGTTACCGTTAAGGCTTCTGGAAAGTTATCTGTGGAAGCGAATTCCATTGAGCGGGGACGCGCCGAAGCGCTTATCGGAGGAAGTGGCGATTGACTTGAAACACCGGCAAGAGGGCATGCGCATCAAGCATAGCGTGAACGGCAACTCGCTGACGCTCCACGACAAGGCGTTCACCGTTGGAAGAACCGGCTATACTTGCTCCATTAGGTGCGCCGTGCTCACTCGAATCGCCGCTGTACTCGCCTTTGCAATCCTGCCCGCCGTATGTGGAGATTGGAATCCGAAGCTGGCGGAACAGTATCTGGATTCGCGCCAGAAGACGTGGGTTGCGTGGCCCCCAGCGTTGGAGTCGGGAGTCCCTTGCGTATCGTGCCACACCGGCTTGCCTTATTTGGTGGCTCGGCCAGCGTTGCGGCGAGCTCTCGGCGAGACGCGGCCCACGCTATACGAAGGAGTGCTCGTAGCCAGCATGAGGGCGACCGTGGTCAGGACGGACGCAAAGGACCTGTTTCATGGATTGAAGGGCCCGATCGTCGATCAGGTATATGGCGCGCAGGCTGTGCTCTCGGGCCTGGTGCTCGCCATGGACGATGCGCAGCGCGGCCGACTGAGCCCGGAGGCGGAAAAGTCTCTGCAGCGCATGTGGTCTGTGCAAATCCGCAGTGGGAAGGATACGGGCACCTGGCTTTGGTCGGACTTCGACCTCGATCCCTGGGAGACAAAAGACGCGGCGTACTATGGCGCAGCGCTGGGTGCGTTGGCCACCGGCATTGCTCCGGAAGGGTATCAAGCCCGGCCCGGGATTGGGGAGAATATTGCCGAGCTGAAAGCGTACCTGCGCGACGGACTGAAGACCCAGCCGCTCCACAACCGGCTATTCCTACTTTGGGCATCGGCGAAGTTGCGCGATCTGCTTCCGAAAGTCGATAGGCAGGCCATTCTCGATGAGGTTTGGGGAAAACAGCAGCCAGATGGCGGGTGGACGCTAGAGTCGCTCGGCGAATGGAAGATGCGCGCGGAAGCCCCGCCGGCGAGTGGTTCCAATAGCTATGCCACTGCAGTGGTTGCGTTCGCAGTAGAGCAAGCGGGGGTTGGGCAATCCGACGCCGGCCTTTCGAGAGGTTTGGCATGGCTCCGAACGCACCAGGATACTCAGTCCGGCCGCTGGTCCGCGGAATCGATGAACCATCCGCACGCGGCCGGATCGATGCCGGCGCTGTTCATGAGCGACGCGGCAACCGGCTATGCCACAGCAGCGTTGCTTGCGGCGGAGCGCTCGACACCCCATTAACAAGAAGGCCAGACGGCCAATAATTTCCGTGGAGTTGAAACGGATGGACCAGCCCTCGTACGAGATGGAAACCAGCCGCCGGGAAGTAGCGCTGGCCGCTTGGCGCGAGCGATGCCATCAACAGCAATGGCGCCTGCTGGCCGCGCACGTGCGCACGAACCACAGCCATATCGTGGTCGACCGGGAGCGCCGGCCCCAAGAGGATTATGAATGATATTAAGTCTGGCGCGAGCCGTTGCCTCAACCAGATGGAATGCGAGGAACCCGCTCGCAAGCGGTGGGCAAGGCATGGCAGCACGCGATGGCTATGGAAACCGGCGCATGTCTCAGCGGCCATTCGCTATGTCATCGATGAACGGGGAGAACCAATGGCCGTTTTCGAGGCGGTACGTTAACGATGACCGCTCCCTCCGGTCGCGGCTCAGTTATGAGATCGGTGGATCGTAGAATGTTTCGGGCTCAAACGTGTATAATGTTTTGCGACGCACAAGGAGACTGGACGGATGCGCACGTTGCCGGTACTGATTTTTGCAGCGACGCTCGCGGGTCAGCAGCAACTGGCAGAGCGGAATCCCCACACTACGCCCGACGACGTATCCGCGGGAGCTAAAACGTTCCGGTCGCATTGTTCGCCTTGCCACGGAATCAACGGTGAAGGAGGGCGGGGCCCGAACCTGGCCGCGGGCCGGTTCTACCACGGCGCCACGGACGCCGATCTTCTCCGCACGATATCGAACGGAATCCCCGGCACGGAAATGCCCGGGCTGTTTTACTCACCGGATCGAGTCTGGCAGTTGGTGGCGTATATCCGCACGTTGAATGCGCCGGCCCAGGGCAGCGCCGAAGGCGAACGCCAGCGCGGCGCGGCGCTCTTCCGGTCCACGGGTTGTTTCCAGTGCCACCGCGTCAGCGGGGAAGGCGGCAGACTTGGGCCGGATCTCACGGAAATCGGACAGACACGTTCGCCTGACTATTTGCGCCGGGCGATCCTCGACCCGAATGCCGACGTTCCCCAGCGTTATTGGGTGGTAAGCGGCACAGATGCCACCGGCAAGGAGTTTCAAGGATTTCTAATGAACGAGGACACGTATACAGTCCAGTTCATCGACATGCACGAACAGCTTCACTCGTTCGCCAAGGCCGGGCTGAAGGAATACAAGGTAGAGAAGATTTCAAAAATGCCGTCGTACAAGAACGAACTGGCCGACGCGGACGTTCGCGGCCTGGTGGCCTACCTCGCGTCCTTACGTCCACGCGGAGGAACGCAATGAATATCAGGATTGCCGTTCCGATCCTCGTCCTGGGAATCTGCGGGCAGTGGCCCGTGACGGCGCAACTGACGTACGACCGGCTGTTGAACGCCGGCAAAGATGCCGGCAACTGGCTGACGTATTCCGGCGGCTACCAGAGCTGGCGCTACAGTTCGCTGGAACAGGTCCGGCGGGAGAATGCGGCCAAGCTGAAGGTGAAGTGGGTGTACCAAATGCCCACCACGAACATCGTGGAGACCACGCCGCTGGTGGTCGATGGCGTAATGTACATCAGCGAGCCGCCGAGCAATGTCGTGGCGTTGGACGCGGCCACCGGCCGGCCGTACTGGCGCTATCAACGCGTGCTGCCCGATAAGATTAATGTCTGTTGCGGCCAGGTGAATCGAGGCGTGGCCGTCCTGGGCGATCTCGTGTTCGTAGGGACCGTGGACGCGCATCTGGTGTCGCTCGATGCCAAGACCGGCGCGGTATTGTGGGATGCGCCGATGGCGGACTCGCGCGCGGGATACGCCACGACGGTAGCGCCACTGGCTGTGAAGGACATGATCGTGTGCGGCATCAGCGGCGGAGAATACGGGATTCGCGGCTTCCTCGACGCCTACGATGCGGCGACGGGAAAGCGCCGATGGCGTTTCTGGACGATACCGGAGCCCGGCCAGGCAGGCAGCCAAACATGGTCCGGCAACGCCTGGAAAACCGGCGGAGGGCCCACCTGGGTGACTGGCTCCTACGATCCCAGCCAGAATCTGATCATTTGGGGAACGGGCAATCCTTCGCCCGATTGGAATGGCGATTCGCGGCCGGGCGACAACCTGTACACGGATAGCGCGATCGCTCTGGACGCCGATACGGGCAAGCTGAAGTGGTATC
>JBDTAT010000640.1:0-2704 GCA_039924505.1 Bryobacteraceae bacterium | reverse complement strand
CGAAATAACCATGTCATCTCGCCGCATCGGAATCGGCTACCGAGCCGCGACCGCCCGGGAGCGGTTGGTATGGTTATTTCGTGACGTCCGCTAAAGACATATGGCCGGAGAACGGCTCCGGCAAAGGAAATTTCACATGAAAATAATTTTGTTGTTCTTCGCCGTGCTATCGGTGGCGGGGGCCGAAGTCCGCACCATGACGCTGCGCCAGGCGATTGAACTTGCCATGAAACAAAGTCCGGATGTCGTGCTGGCGCGCCTGGACCAGCGGAAGGCCGCCGACAATGTCGAAGTGGCGCGCGATCCGTTTGTTCCCAAAGTGTGGGGCGGCAGCGGGCTGGCCTATACCAGCGGCTATCCGAGCAGCATCGACGGCGCGGCGCCATCCATTTTCCAGGCGCGCACCGACATGGCCATCTACAACCGGCCGCTGCGGTTGCAGGTGGCGGCGGCGCGGGAGAATGCGCGCGGCGCGGCTATCGATGTGCAATCGAAACAGGATGACGTAGCCTACCGCACCGCGCTCCTCTATTTGGACGCCGGCCAAAGCGCGCATAACGTGGAGGCGGCCCGGCGGCAACTGGAAGTGTTGGAGCGTGTGCAGGAGTCGGTCCGTCTGCAGGTCGGCGCGGGACGCGCGCTCGACATTGAAAACCAGCGGGCCAAGGTGGACGTGCTGCGGGCGCGGCAGCGGGCGGCTGCATTCGCCGACGATCAAGTGAACGCGGAAACCAGTCTCGCCCTGGTGCTTGGCTTCGGCCCCGACGACCGCGTGCGGCCTGCGGACGGCGACGCCCCATCGCTCCGCACCACGGCAACCGAGGACGAGTTGGTGACCCAGGCGCTGAGCAACAGCAACGACATCCGGAAGCTGGAGTCGCAAATGCAAGCCAAGGGACTGGAGGTCCGCGGTTATCGCTCGGCGCGGCTTCCGCAGATCGATCTGGTCGCGCAATACGCGCTGTTCGCCCAGCACAATTACCAGGATTATTTCCGGCGGTTCCAGCGGAATAATGGTGAGCTGGGAGTTTCCATCAAAGTCCCGCTGCTGGTGGGGAAGGCTTCCTACGCCTACGCCGCCGAAGCCGAAGCCGACGCCGCCAAATTGCGCACGCAGATGAACGCGACTCACGGCCGGGTCGCTGCCGACACCCGTAAGAGCTATGCGGCGGTTCGCACGGCCGAGATGGCCCGCGACGTGGCCAAGGCCGACCTGGATCTGGCGCGGGACCAGGTCTCGATTGACTTGGCGCAGATGGGGGAAGGGCGCACGCCGCTGTCGCGAGTGGAGCAAACGCGGTTCATCGAAGACGAAAAGTGGCTCGTGTTTTACGACGCCGAACATGCAGTGGAGCGCGCGCGCCTGGATTTGTTACGCCAAACCGGAACCCTGCTAGCCGTGCTGAAATAGCCGCCGCGCCTCACCCCGGCAAACCGCGCCGGCCTGCACACGCGAGTTACACAGGCGCGCCGCTTGGGCCGCGATGATATAATTCCGGCGAATGAAGCACATTCTTTCCGCATTCCTCGCAGTCCTCGGATTCGCCGCTGGAATTTCCGCCGCCCCTCCGGCCCACAAGCTGCAACGCCTGTTATACGTCACGGACCGCACCGGCATCAGCGTCTACGATATCGATGCCGGCCACAAGTTCGTGCGCAAAATCGATGTTCCGGGCACCGGCGATTACAAAGGTATCGCCGTCAGCCCGCAGCTCGACCGCCTGTTCGTCACTTCGTATTTCCACGACGAGTTAGTATCCATTGATTTGTCCAACGACAAAATCGTCTGGCGGGAGCACCTGGGAAAATATGCCGACAGCATGATGATCACACCCGACGGAAAGCGCCTGTACCTGCCCTTCCGCGATGAGATTTTTTGGAAAGTGATCGACGCCGCCACCGGCAACGTATTGGCGCAGATCGACACGGAGCGCGGCAAGAATTACGACGTCGATCCGATTGCCAGCGGCGGCCCGCACAACACCTGGATCAACGATGCCGGCACGCGCGCGTATCTGGAGGTGCTCACCGTTCCCTACCTGCGGATTGTGGACACGGCAACTAACAAAGTGATTGGCAAAATCGGCCCGTTCAGCAAAGGGCTGCGTCCGTTCGCGATCTCATCCGACGAGAAGTATGCGTACACAAACGTCGATGGATTGCTCGGCTTTGAAGTTGGCGCCGTGCGCACCGGCAGCCAATGGGGCGGCAAAATGTTGTACCGCGTTCAGGCCCATACGCCGGCCGAACGCCTCGCTCAGGTTCCCAACCCGCCGAAACACAAGCCGCACAGCACGCCCAGCCACGGGCTGAATCTTCGGCCCGATCAGAAAGAAGTGTGGTTTGTGGACGGCGTGTACGGCTACGTTTACGTCTACAACGTAGAGTCGATGCCGCCCAAATACGTCGCCGGCATCCCGATTTTTAAGGATCCGAAAGAGCAGCCGCATCCCGGTTGGCTGACGTTCAGCATCGACGGAAAGTACGCGTACCCGGATGGCGGGGCGGTGATGGATACGGCCACGAAGAAAGTAGTCGCGCGCATTCCAACCAGCGAAAAGATGCTGGAGATCGACTTCCAGGACGGCAAGCCGGTGCGCGCCGGGCACCGGTAACGGCGCGGTTAACAGCGCAAAGGGTGCGGGGCGCACCACCAAGTGAGTCGGGAACTGTTTCGCGCCGCACTCCGTTTTGCGCGAGTTTC
>JBDTAT010000639.1:0-9565 GCA_039924505.1 Bryobacteraceae bacterium | reverse complement strand
CAGGGTGCGGCGAAAATTCACAAAGAACGTGTCGGTCTGGTTGCCATCCAGGAATTGCGCGGTGGCGCTGCCCACCGCGTAGTCCTCCGTCATGTAGGTGGTGGCGACCAGGTCTCCGGCCGGATATTCGAACACGGCATCGGTCTTGGTGGGCTGGCCGCCGGTGCGGTCGTTGCGGATTGTCACGGATTCCGCCGCGCAACCGAATTCGGATGTGGCCGCGATGCGGAACGGCAGCGGCTTATCGAATGCCAGGCGCTCGATTTCAGCCGTCGGGTGATACGTACCGCTCGAAATCCACACATCGGAGACCTGCATGAATGGCACGTCGCCATCGTGGTGGATCACCTGCCGCTCCATCGGCGGAAATAGAAACCGCACAGGGTTCATCCATAAACGATCGCCGAACGCCTGGTACAGCATCATCTGCACCTGATGCAGGTGTCCCACGCTATCCACCTGATAGGCGCGCGAATGCGGGCCCGCGAGAACGTTGGTGGGCGCATGGAAATGCGCGGCGATATCGAGCCACACGCGGCGCTCGATCTCAACGGCGAGCGAGCGCGCCTCCGCATCGCGCGAGTATGTGGCGATATCGGAGTAACACAACATCGTCACCGGAGAATAAGTGGAGCTGGTGTATTCGGAGAGCAGGCCGCGCCGTTCCAGCATTTCGAGCAGGCGGCGCATTCCCTGAAGGCCCCTGCTGCCGGCGTCATTGTCTCCGAGCAATTCGCCGCCGAGCGTGGCCACTTCATTTTCCATGGCGGGAAAATTGTCGTTGTAACCCGAAAAGCGAATTTCCGGGCGGCGGTTGAGCGCCTCGCGCACCAGCCCTTTCAATAGCTCGCGGCAAACGTTTGAAAGTTCGCCGCGGTCGCGCACCAGAAGCTGCACGGCCGTGACCCATTCGAAGTGAGAGAACTCGGAAAAATGTGCGCGATCCTGAAATGTGCGCGCGACGATCGTGTTGCCTTTGTCCCTGGTTGCCGCGCTCTTGAGGAATGAGAGACAGTTCCACAGGCGTTCGCGGCCGCCAGGCGCGGTGGATTTTCCGATCCACTGGCCGGAGGCGTCGAACAGGGGGCCGACGGCTTGCTGGTGCAACTCCCGAATTTGATCCCGGCGCCGGATTTGTCCGGCAGCGTCCCACGCCTTGGGCGCGCCGGAATCGGGAGGCTGCTCCCGTATTTGCGCGAGAAGTGGCGCGTGCATCCCGGCAAGTCCGGCGCAAAAATCTCTACGATCCACAATACCCCTTCTGAAACCGGAACTAGAGATCAGTGTAACAGGCCCAAGCGGATCGAATTGCGCCCGGAGTACGACCCTCGCTCACCCCTATTGCTGCTGGATGCCATCGCGGCCGGGCGCGCTACACTGATAGTTATCACCACATGCAAGAGAAACAAAGGATTCGTTCCACGACCATTCTGTGCGTTCGCAAGGACGGAAAAGTCGTGATGGCTGGGGACGGGCAAGTGACGCTCGGGAGCGAAGTTCTGAAAGCCTCGGCGAAGAAATTGCGGCGTCTCTACAAGGAGAAGATTCTGGCGGGCTTTGCCGGATCGACAGCCGACGCGTTTGCATTGTTTGCCCGGTTTGAAATCAAACTGGAACAGCACAATGGGAACCTGCCGCGCGCCGTCGTCGAGTTGGCGAAGGAGTGGCGCACCGACCGTGTGCTGCGGCATCTGGAGGCGCTGCTGCTGGTCGCCGATCCGCAGAACACCTACATCGTGAGCGGGAATGGCGATGTCATTGAGCCGGACAACGACGTTGCCGCCATCGGCTCGGGTGGCTCGTATGCCATCGCCGCGGCAACCGCGCTGGCGCAAAATACAAAACTTGGAGCGCGCGAAATTGTCGAAAAGGCGATGGCGATAGCGGGGAAAATCTGCATCTACACCAACGACAGCGTGACGTTCGAGGAATTGGGTTAAGGAGACGATGCGAGCATGGTGATCTATCTGCCCGGGCAGCCGACCGACGAGGCGCCGCTCCTCGATGAATTGACGCCGCGCGAAATTGTGCGGGAGCTGGATAAATATGTCATCGGCCAGGCCGACGCCAAGCGCGCCGTCGCCGTGGCGCTGCGCAACCGCATCCGACGCCAAAAGCTGGAGCCGGAGATGGCCGAAGAGGTGATGCCGAAAAACATTCTGATGATGGGCCCTACCGGCGTCGGCAAAACCGAGATTGCGCGGCGGCTCGCTAAATTGGCGAATTCCCCGTTTCTGAAAGTGGAGGCCAGCAAGTTTACCGAGGTCGGCTATGTCGGCCGCGACGTCGAGTCGATGATCCGCGATCTAGTGGATATCGCCATCGACATGGTGCGCGAGGAACGGCTGGATGAAGTCGCCGACCGCGCCGAGCACAACGCCGAGGAGCGGCTTTTGGATCTGCTTGTGCCTCCGCAGCCGGAGCCGAGCGAGACCGTCGAGCGCACGCGGGAAAAGTTGCGCGAGAAGCTGCGTGGCGGCAAACTCGACGACCGCATGGTGGAGGTGGACGTCAAGGAGCGCGGTCCGTCGTTCGAAGTCACCACTAACGCCGGCGTTGAGGAGATGGATATCAACTTGAAAGATATCCTGCCCGGCCTGTTCGCGGGCCGCACGCGCAAGCGCAAAATGCGCGTCAGCGAGGCCCTGGAATATCTGATCCAGGAAGAGGAACAGAAGCTCATCGACATGGATCAAGTGGTGCGCGTCGCTCTGGAGCGTGTGGAGCGCAACGGCATCATCTTTCTCGATGAGATCGACAAAATTGCCGGACGCGAATCCGGCCACGGACCCGACGTCAGCCGCGAAGGTGTGCAGCGCGACATTCTGCCCATCGTCGAAGGCACCACGGTGAACACCCGCCACGGATTCGTGCGCACCGATCATATTCTATTCGTCGCGGCCGGCGCGTTCCACGTTTCAAAACCTAGCGACTTGATTCCGGAGCTGCAGGGCCGCTTCCCCATCCGCGTCGATCTGAAATCGCTGACCGAGGGAGATTTCATTCGCATCCTGAAAGAGCCGAAGAACGCGTTGATCAAGCAGTACATCGCGCTGCTCGAAACCGAAGGCATTAAGCTGACCTTCTCCGACGACGCCTTGGAACAGGTGGCGCAAATGGCCGCCCAGGTGAACTCCATGACGGAAAATATCGGCGCGCGGCGGCTGCACACGATCATGGAAAAAGTCCTGGAGGAAATCTCCTTTCAAGGACCCGATTTGAAGAAGAAAACGGTAAAGATCGACGGCGCGTACGTCCGCAAGCAGCTCTCCGACATCGTAAAGGACCAAGACTTGAGCCGGTACATTCTTTAGATGAGGAACTTTGCCTGGGCGGCGCTGCTGGCGGGCGTACTCGCGGGTTGTGGTTACGTCGCCGCGCCGCTGCCGCCGTCGCTCAGCATTCCCGTCCCCATCACCGCCTTGCGCGTGGTTGAGCGCGGCGGCAATCTGGCCGTGACATTCGTCATTCCCGCGCTTTCAACCGATGGTCTCGCTCTGAAGCGCGTGGATGGGGCCGAGCTGCGCATTGGGCCGAACGTCAATCCGTTTGAAATGGGGCAGTGGCTGTCGGGCGCAACGCGCGTCGGCATTCCCGCCGGCCAGCCCGGCCCCGTGGCTAAAAATTTTCCCGTGGGGAATTGGGTCGGCAAGGACGTCGTCGTCGGCGTGCGGGTCGCCGGTCCGAAAGGCCACGCATCGGATTGGTCGAACCTGGCGCCGATGCGGATTGAAGAACCGGTGCCGGCGCCGGCGGACTTCGAAGTGAAGATGACGGCCGAAGGCGTGAAGCTGACGTGGCGCAGCGAAGCCGGATCGTTTCGCATACTTCGGCGCGGGCCGGATGACAAGCAGGCGCTCCCCTTGAGTACAGCCGAAAAGCCCGAATATCTGGATCCATCGGCCGAGTACGGAAAGAGCTATGAGTATTCTGTTCAGGCAATTCACGGCGCGGCAGAGAGCGAAGTTTCTCCCGTGCTGGAGATCACGCCGGTGGATAAGTTCGCTCCCGGGGTGCCGGGCGGGTTGACCGGTCTCGCCAGCGCAGCCACCATTGAGCTTGCCTGGGAGCGGAATCTGGAGCCGGACTTGAAGGGCTACCGGGTCTACCGTTCGACCGATGGCGGACCGTTCGTGAAGCTGGCGGAGACTGGCGCGCCGGCCTATAGCGATCGTGATATTCAGCCGGGAAAGCGGTACCGGTATGCGATCACGGCGGTCGATCAGGTGGGCAATGAGAGCGCCCAGTCGGCGCCGGTAGAGGTTGCTCCGCAATAGCGCACAAGTCCCGAACCCCGGTGTTATAATCGCCTACGTTACGGCGTTCACCTGGGACGGCTCACGCCCGGTTCTACCGCGCGCGGACCCGAGAACGCCGTGGTGAACAGATGACAGCCGCGACGCAACTGATGACGCTCGGCGGATTGACGCTCGCGCTCATCGTGGCCGGAATCTGGATCGTGCTGCGGTACCAGCGCAACCCCGATCGGCTGGAGCGGGAGCGGCGCCTTGCGGTGAACCGGCTGGGACGTCTCGGCGACGCCATCATTAACGACGCCAGCGACGATGCGTTGTACTACACGTATACGTTGAGCGGCGTGATGTACACGGCGTCGCAGGACATCCGGTCCTTGCGGGAAGGCATACCCGGCGATCCGTCGCGGCTGATCGGCCCCACATCGTTGAAATACATGACACGCAATCCGGCGAATTCCATTGTCGTCTGCGAGCAGTGGTCCGGCTTGCGAATCACAATCTCTAAGGAGTTGAAGCAAACATGAAAATTCGTAATCCAATAGCCGCGGCGGCCGGCGCGGCGCTGCTGTTCGTCGCCGGCGTGGCCGTGGGCGCGAATCAATTTTCGAAGCCGAAGACCGTGCTGCACGTGGTGACGGTCAAGTGGAAAGACGATGCCACGGCGGAACAGAAGCAGGCGGCGATCGACGGCGTCGGAAAAATGGCCGCCGCGTCTCCCGGAATTACCCGCATCTGGACCAAGACGCTGAAGGTGCAAGGCGAAGGATTTTCAAGCGCATTCGTGATGGAGTTCGCCAGCGCCGCAGCGCTCGAAAAATACGCCGCCACCCCGGCCCATAAAGCGTGGGAGGCGGTCTACCTGCCGGTGCGCGCCGAAAGCCGCACCAGCGATATTACCAACTGAGCCCTGCGCTACCAGATGGTGCGCACGGGATACTGTGCGATCTCCCCGTCGGGCGTCAGGATGGAAAGGCCGTGTACAATCGCCTGGCAGATCAGCATGCGGTCGAACGGGTCGAGGTGGAGTTTCGGAAGCCTCGGAATATAGAGAGTGGCCTCTTCCTCGAGCGCCAGCGTCTCGATCCCATGGGATCGGCGCTGCGCTGGAATCAAAGCAGCTGGAGGTTGCGGCAGCGGGAGGCGCCCCAGAGCGTATTTCACTCCGATTTCCCAAACGGAAACGACGCTGAGGCACGGCTCATTGGCCGGATCGACGAGTAATTCCCGGACTTGGCGGGACAGCCGCTCCGGCTCGGCGATGGCCCATAGGAAAGCGCATGTATCGAGCAGTAGTTTCATGCCTGTCCGGCATTGAAGGCCTTAAGCAGCTCCGGCGGCAACGGATCGAAGAATTCCGGCGGCACATTGAACTGTCCCTTGGCCAGACCCAGCGGGCGTGCGGTGGTGCGCTGCTTCCGCAGAGGACGAATCTCCGCAACCGGCACGTTGCGATTACAAAGAATGATGATCTCCCCGCCTTTAACACGCTTCAGATACTGTGAAAGGTGCGTCTTGGCTTCCTGGATGTTGACGTGCTTCATGGTTCTATTCTAGACCAGGAACCTGATCAGGTCAATGACGATCCACAACCGAGGACTTCCGACCCTTCACTTTGACCCCGAGCCCGGACGGACGGTCCGCATTTGTGAGAATTGATCGTCAGTCACCGCGCGACAACGGCGGTCGTGATACGAAAGAATTATGACAGCTCCACCTTCTTGTACTGGTTTCGCAAGGTTGAACAGTATCCCGATCGCGAGATCCATTCACTAGCGGAGGCGTTTTGCAGAGCGAGTCTCGTCCTCGCTTAGTATCCGCAGCACCTTTTCGGCGAGCACGTGCTTCCAATTGCCGGGAGCCAAGCTCCGCGTGAAGTCACGCCGACATCGCTGCAGTTGCTTGTGAACAAAATGGCGGAAGATCGCCATTGCAAATCCGCTGCCGGGCAGATTCGCACGCACACTAAGGCTTGCTTCGAGTACGCGACGGACGAAGAGCTCAGCGAGAAGAATCCGGCGCGGAAGCTCGTTTGTCCGGCGTCAACTATTTTTACCGGCCGCACCGTCTGCAAACGTTGAGCAGCTGGCAGTCCAGCAGAATCAACCTGGATGAATCAAGTAGCCAGAGCGTATTGGAGCGGCGTCAAGCGTCTTCGGCGGAAATGGAAATAAATCAGGACGCTCACCACTGCGGCATAGGCGCACCAGACCGAAGTGAACGCATAGCGCATGATTAGCATCACGACGATCAGCCCGGCCAGATTGACCGCTCCAAGCACGACAAGATCGCCAAATCCGGAAAAAAACAGCGCACCGCAGGTGGCGATGACGTAGAGAATCGCCACTATGGCTGTGTTCGTCACGGAGTTGAAGTAGACGATACTGCGATGACGCTCGGAGACTTGCATCGGATACGCGATCAGCCCCCACAAAAGGTATAACCCCATCCCGCACCCTAGCAGTGTAAATCCCAACATACGCCGCCTTCGATGCACTGTCGGCTCGATAAGAAGAACGCTCAGCGGCAGCAGAAACGGCAGCAAGCCCTGCGCATACATGACGAACGCGGCCCCGGCCGCATTCGTGACTCTTGCGGGTAAAATGTTATCCAAGCCAAGCCAGACGAAACCTTCACTCAATTGGTGGACAGCGAATAGCAACGGAATGCCCGCGAAGAGTAGTTGCCGCGGGTGTTTCACTTCGGCAAGCGTGGCAACTCCAATGGCGCCCAAGGCAGCGCTGCCGACAAAATTAGCGGTGGCCGAAAAGCACATAAAGCGCCTCCCAGCTTATAAGAGGAAGCTGTCTGACGTCAATTACTTTTCGCATTATGTGAGTGACCTTTGCCAACGGCCGCCGCTGCCTCGCCATACCTCCCGACGCTAACGAGACATCCCATCTCGGGTCTTCAGAAATGCCAGGATTGCATTCAGCTCATTCGCCTGGAGGCTGCCGGCATACGCCGGCATATTTTTGGCGCCGTTCAGGATGCGAATCGTCATTTGCTCCGGAGTAAGACGCGTGGCCACGTCGGTGAGGTCGGGACCGCGCTGGCCGCCTTGCCCGGCGATCGTGTGGCAGTACTCGCAAGCCTTCTCGTGGAACAATTTGGCGCCTTGAACTACCTCGCTATTCGATGATCCGATGATCTGGGCATGCAGAGGCGTCGCATCAAAATCGGGAGACCAGGGAGAGTGCTTGCCCGCGACCCAAAACGTTCCAACAGACAGGACGATCATAATCACGATCGCAATAGACCACGGTCTCCGCGAGGGGCTCCGCTCGCCTCGATTCGCTACTAGCGGCACTAGAATCAGGACGACGGCCGCCAGGAGAGGCAGCAGCAGAATCAGATACGCCTCACTGCCGTGGGGGAGCTGAGCCATGATCGCGAAATACCATAAAAGATACCAGTCGGGCCGGGGAGACGCCTTAAGAATTGTGAGATCGGGGGGACCCTTCAGCTCGGGCGCTCCTAAAAACCAGCCGAGCACGAAAATTCCTGCAATCACGCCCGCTCCAAAAAGCGCATCGCGCCAGGCGGCCTCAGGCCAAAAGGGGACACCTCGCCGCTGGATCAGGTCCTGATACCATGCGCGGTACGTTTTGGGGTCAACCGGGCGGCCGGCTTTCGGAGGTTCGGAAATACCATTCTGAATTACCAGGTAAAGATGGAAGCCGACCACGAGGAAGATAAGTCCCGGAATGAAGAATACGTGAAAGGCAAAAAACCGGCTGAGGGTGGCGCCGCCCACGGTTTGGCCGCCGAGGATGAAGCGGGCCAGCCAGTGGCCGATGAACGGCGTGCGGCCCGCTTGTTCGGCGGCCACGATAGTCGACCACACGCCGCCTTGATCCCATCTAAGAAGCTGGCCGGTAAAACCCATGAGGAGGGTCAGAGCCAGCAGCACCACTCCGCTGAGCCAGTTCACCTCGCGAGGAAATTTGTACGACCCGGTGAGAAACACGCGGATCATGTGAATGCCGACGAACAGGATCATGGCCGACGCGCCAAAGTAGTGCATGCCGCGAAGAAGATGCCCGAGCGTTGCCTGGTGGCTGATCCACTCCAGCGACTTGTAGGCCTCTCCGGTGGAGGAGTTGTACGCAGTGGCGAGCGCGATTCCCGTAGCTACCTGCACCAGGAAGGCGAAGAGCGTGGCCGTGCCAAATACGTACATCCATCCGCTTTTTGGCGGGACCGGATGGCGCATAATCGGGCCGAGCGCCTTCGATAGACCGGTGCGGTCGTCGAACCAGAGCCACACGCGCTTGAGCACGCTCCGCATGGCTACGTGATCGGAGTCGGCCCAGTGAGGATTTCCACGTTGCCATTGCGCACGCGAACCGAGTATTGCGTAAGCGGATGTGGCGGGGGACCGGCCGCAACGTTACCGTTCGAGTAGTACACGCCTCCGTGGCAGGGGCACATGAACAGATTGGCGTCGGAAATCCAACGGACCGGGCAGCCTAAATGCGTGCAGTTCACCGAGAAGGCAGTGAACTGAGTGTCGCTGTCGCGCCGCAACCACGCCGCGGTTTTTCCGGTCACACCGGCCCAAGGCAGCGGCGAGGCATCCTCGTAGCTGACCTCGACGGTTTCCGCCACTTTGAAATTTGACACAGGCCCGACCGGACGCCACCGCTCCTTGATTCCACGCAACAGCGGAGCGATCAGGAAACCGGCTACCGGAAAGGCTACCAGCAACGCGCCGAACGCTCCCGCTCCGATGCTGAGGCGCGCAAAAAATTTGCGCCGGCCGGCGCCCGAAGCGTCTTCTCCGTGATTAGGGTTCATGGCGCATGTCTCCAATCCAGCCCGCCAGGGCGACAACTACAATGATGAAACCAACGAGAGAAAAATACAGCATGGTCACCGGCCCCCAAACGACTAAAACGATGCCAAACGCGAGAAATATGGGCCAATATGTCGGTTGCGTTCGTGTTTCCGGTTGCGGACGGTTCCAGCCAGGCGGCAGATCCGGTTCTTCTGAGGAACCCGCGCAAAACGGAGCGCCGCGCGGAGCAGCTCCTGCCTCGGACGGGGGTGCGCGCCACGCCTTTTGCGCTTGCCGGGAAAGCTCGGGATCCGGGCGCTGGGCAGGCGGCTCCGGCGCGCGGGTTCGTGTGGGACCCCGGGACCGTGTGGATTCCGAAGATGGTGTGGATTCCGAAGATGTGACGCTCTCGTCAAGCTCCCCAGGTGCGGGGGCCGGCCCGGATTCCACTGCGCGCGCGCGTACCCGCGGCTTGGCTGTGAGAGCCCCATAAACCAGGATTGACCCAAACGTGAGGAGTATGAGCCAGAAC
>JBDTAT010000638.1:0-8327 GCA_039924505.1 Bryobacteraceae bacterium | reverse complement strand
CGAGAAAGGGTCCAGACGAACGGCTCGATCCAATTCCGCCTGTGCTTCGCTGCCGCGGCCCATGGCCAGCAACAGGATTGCGTACCAGTCATGTGCGAGAGCCAGACTGGGGTTCAGCTCGACGGATTTACGGAACTCGGCCTCCGCGGCCGGGAAGTTCCAATCGAAGTACATGTTGACATATCCCAGGGACGCATGCGGCTCCGGGGCATCCGGGTCGAGTTCTAATGCTCTTTCCGCTGCCTTTCGTCCTTTGGAGAATGCCTCCGAGGGGGAGAGGTAATTGCCATAGCCCAGCGCCGTATATGTGTCGGCCAGTCCGGCAAAAGCGGCAGCGTATTGAGGGTCGCGCGCGATAGCGGCCTCGAAGCGATCGAGAGCCTGCCGCATGCTCTCTTCCGTGCGGCGGTTCCATAACTCCCGGCCCTGAAAGTAGAGGGCGTATGCCTCCGGATCGCGGGCACGGGCGCGCAATAGCGGGCTGCGCCGGTCCGGTGAAACCTGCCCATTCACTTCGCGGGTAATGGCGGCGGCAACATCGGACTCCAGCGCCAGGGTGGCGCCGCTCTCCCGATCGTAAGATTGCGCCCAGATATGACTTTGGTCATGTACACGGATGAGCTGAGCGGTGATACGGACCTTCTCCGGCTCGCGGCGCACGCTTCCTTCCACGATGAAAGCCACCCCAAGATCGCGCCCTATCTCCTTGACGGATATCGTGGTATCCGCATATCGCATGACTGACGTGCGCGCGATCACGCCGAGATGCGGCGGGTCGAGGCGGCCGAGATCGGTGATGATCTCCTCCGTCATCCCATCGGCGAAGGATCGCTGCCCGGGGTCACCGGTCAGGTTGGCGAACGGCAGCACAGCCAGCATCGTGCGCCCGGCGGCGGCCGGCTGTCTTGCTCTCCAAGACCACCACGCTGTGCTGGCGACGATCAATAACGCGAGAGCAACGATGAGGGCAAAGGGCCGCGCCGTAAACGGCGCAACCCCCGGGCGGTCCACAGCAACCGCCTCGGGTTCAGGCGCGGATTCGGCCGCCTCGGGTTCCCTGGTTACGGGCGCAATGAAACGGTAACCGCGGCCAACTACAGTTTGCAAGTATTGGGGCTGTTGGGGGTCGTCCTCGAGAGCCTGCCGGATTTTTCGGATCGCTGTATTGATGCCTTGTTCGGTGTCCTGATAGATACCGGCGCCCCACAGCCGTTCCACAATCCTCTCGCGCGTTACTAAGTCTCCTTTGGACTCAACCACGAGCACCAGCAGATTGAAGGGAAGGTTTTCCAGCTTCACGGCCGAGTCGCCGCGGCGCAATTCGTGACGGGCGCAATCGAGCTCGAACTCCAGGAACCGATATCGAGCCTGATGCATTGTTTTCAGTCCTTCAGACGATCTTGATGCAATCTTGATGCTACCTCCATAGACGGCAACGTGGTGCAAGGGCCATTGTTAGGTGTGCGGGGCCGTCGTAAAGCGGTCCCGAATCGAAATGGAGGAAAGACATGATCCGTAAAACGTTTGGACTCTCCTGGATCACGCTTGCGATCGTCGGAATGACGTGCAGGCCATCCGCGGCGCAAACAGCTACCGTCATTCAGATCGACATCGAGAATTACGCATACTACTACGCCGACAACCCGGACTACAGCAAACTCGCCGGGACTGCGCAGGCGTCGCCGCCGGTGTCGACGAAGACGTTCTCCAGTTTCATCGGATTGGCGGACATCGTCCGAGTGAACGGCACACCCGCTAAAGGAACCTGGTCGATTCGGGCGACCACTACAAACTACACTCCAACAGCGGCGCCAGGACAGGCCATCGCGGACACCACTCGGAATTTCTTCACCGATTGGGTATGGGAAATCCAACAGGCGGACGGAACGCCAATCGGCACGATCATGGCTACAGGAATGGGTTTCGGACCGCCACCGCCCGGGTCCCCCGCCGGGTTGTCCCCGACAGCTGCCAGCACTATGGCAATCACCGGCGGAACGGGAGCCTACCTGGGAATGCGAGGGCAGGCGGGATTCTCACAGATTACCGTGACGGGACGCGCTGCCTCGGTTGCCGAAGATCCGGCCATGCGAAGAGTTCTGGGAGGAGGAACGCGCAGCTTCCTGCTCACCTTGATCCCGCTCGTGCCGCCCGCCATCCTTAGCAACGGATCTGGGCCGCTGGTCGTGCATGCCAGCGACTTCTCACAGGTAACAGCGGGCAATCCGGCGCGCCCAGCTGAAATCCTCAGCATCTTCGCCACAGGCTTGGGGCCAACCAACTCCGCCGGCGATCCCGGCCAGCCATTCGCGGTGAGTCCACTGGCTGTAGTGAACTCTCCCATGGCGGCGACTCTGAACGGTAGCGCTGCCGACGTACTCTATGCGGGAGGGTATCCCGGAACGACGGCGACCTATCAGGTCAATCTTCGATTGCCGGCCGGCGCGCAGGCAGGTATGGCCGCGCTACAGATCACATCCGGCTGGCTGCCAAGTGCGCCGGTGCAGATTCCGGTTGGCAACGGGAAGTGAGCCTCGAGGGTGTATACTTTGGCGGCCATGAAGAGTTGCGTATTCGCTGGAGTGGCAATCGTTCTCGGGGTGACAGCGTTTCCCGTCAACCCGTTCGCACAGGGTTGAATGCCTGTAAGATTCTTGTCCCCCAGTTTGGGCGGATCTAACGGGCCTTTGGCGGCGGGTCATTGGGAACTGGACGTGGCGTACCGGCATCTCGGCGCTAACCAATGGTTCGTGGGAACGGATGTGAAGGAGGCTGCCGCTCCATTTGGGCAGCCTTTGTTCCTGCATATTGACTCTCTTGATGCGAGCGTCAGCTACGGGCTCAGCGACCGCGTCAGCCTGACGCTCACGGTGCCGTTCTCACGCGGCACGCACTCGCGCGTATACGCCGATGGAGTCCGCCACACCGTAGAGGCGGCGGGCCTGGGGGATGTCAGCCTCGCCGGCAACATCTGGCTGAGGAATCCCACCGAACACCCCGAAGGGAATTTCGCCGTCGGATTCGGCCTGAAAACGCCCAGCGGAAACAACGATGTGGTGGACGATTTCTTCCTGGCCAACGGCTCCAAAACCACGAGCCTGTGGACCAATCCATCCAACTGGGCGACGGGGGCCTGGGAATCATCTTGCAGGCGCAGGGATTTCACAAGGTATTCAACGGGGCATCGGCTTATTTCTACGGCTGGTATCTTCTCACTCCACGGGAGCAGACGGGCGTGCCCTCGCCGCTTGCCGGGGTGCCCCTATCGGTCCCGGATGTGTATTCCATACGGCCCGGATTCGCTTACGCCGTGGCGCCGAAGCGAGGTCTGTCCGCCAGTCTGGGCACGCGCATGGACGGCATGCCCGTACACGACATCATTGGCGGGAGCAAGGGCTTCCGCCGGCCGGGGTATAGTCTCTAACTCGACCCAGGGATCGCGATTGCATGGCGGCGCGGCCTATTTTCCGTAAACATTCCCCTGCGCGTTCACCAGAACTTCAAGCGGAGCTTGGCTGACGTCGAAGGAGGCGCGCCCGGCGGCGGCGACCTAGCGCGATATCTGATCGTGGTTGGTTACAGCATTCGATTCTGAACGTATACCTCGCCCGCTCCAAATACCGGTTCGCCTTACCGGAAGCCGGGAGGAACCTTGAAATCAAAGCCCGACAACGGCGGGGTCGCTTTCTGCTCCCGCTCCCGACACCAACTCGACCATTTCCAGTTCGCTCGCCATTCTCCGCCGGAAGGTCCTGGCTGACAGCGCAGTGTTTACCCATCCCGACGCAGTATTCCATCGGCGGGCACAAACTGACCCACTACCCGAGCTTATGCCTTAGCGGTGAGTCCCGCCAATTTGACGTGGAGGCGGCTCTTATAGCGGGCGGCCGTGTTCTTTTTGATGATTCCCCACTTTGCGGCGCGGTCGATGAGTGAAAACGTGTCGCCCAAAATCGCCTGTGCGCCAGCGGCATCCTTGTGTTCGAGCAAGCGGCGCATGGCGCGAACCTGGTGGCGGAAGCGAGTCTTGCGGATGCGGTTGATCGTCGTCTTGCGCCTGGATTGACGGACGCGTTTAAGTGAAGAAACTGTGTTTGCCATCTACTTGTTCATTTAAGCTTAGCGCAGACGGCAACAATTGGTCAAATCGCGATGGCTCAGTTTTCCTGCCGCAACGCGGCTGCCGGATCGACGCGCACGGCCTGAAGCACGGGAAGCGCCGTCGCTGCGGCGGCTACGAGCGCGACCAGCAACGCGGCCGCGGTGAAAGTAGCCGGGTCGGCCGGCGCGACTCCAAACAATAACGCCCGTATCCACGGCGCGATGATGCCCGCCGCGCATAGGCCCAGAGCTACTCCGGACGCGACCATCACGAGCGCCTGCTTTCCGATCATCCCGCCGATATCGGAAGGACGTGCGCCAAGCGCCATGCGGATACCGATCTCGCGCCGCCGCTCGGAGACTGCGTAGGCGAGCAAACCGTAGATCCCGACCGCCGCGAGAACCGCTGCGAGGGCACCGAAAATCGACGCGAGAGCCGCTGTCAACCGTTCGCTTGCGGTGCTCGCATGGACTTCGTCCGACATCACCTCGATTTCGGTAAATGGCAGCGCGGGATCAAGCGCGGCCAACGCCCGCCGTACCGGCTCAATGATGGACTGCGGGCGCACGCGCGTGCGAACTTCGAGTTGCAGCTCATCGTTCTGGTCCAACCAAACGCTGTAGAAGGTCGGCGTCATCGGCTCGCGCAAGGAACGGTACTTCGCATCGCTCACCACGCCGACGATCTCATTGGCTTCCGGCGCCTGGCTATTCCCGAAGCGGAGGCCGATGGGATCGCGGCCGAGGGAAAAATGCGCAGCGAATGCCTGGTTGACGATGACGCTGCGGGGAGGCTTTTGGCTCCGCTCATCGGCGGGCGTGAAATCGCGGCCGGCCAGGAAATGCATGCCCATGGTATCGAAGTAGCCCGGCGTAACCGCATTCATGCTGGTGTTCAGAAAATCGGCGGGCATCACCTGGCGGCCGGCCGGCGCCACGGTCGTCTTGATACCGCTTCCACGCATAACAGGCCGGCTGGCGACCGCAACGCTGGCGATTCCGGGGATCTGGCGCACGCGCCCGGTCAGCGCGAGCCGTAGCGATTGCGCCTGCGCAGTTGTGTAGCCGGCGAGCGACGGATCGGTGGTAAAAGTTACGATGCGATCCAAGTCGAAGCCCGGATCGACGCCGCGCAATTGTTCGAGGGTTCGTGCCAGAAGTCCCGCGCCCGCCAGCAGGACGGTGCATAGCGCGATTTGAAATACAATCAGTATGCGCCGGCCGCGCCATCCACCGGAAGCGCGGGCGCCGCGCAAGACGGAGTCGAGACTGGCGCGCGAAGCTCCGATGGCCGGCGCGAGGCCGAACAACAGAACGGTGATCGCGGAAACCGCAAATGAGAAGAGCAGGACGCGGCGATCGACGCCGATGTTCAGCGAGAGTGCGACGCGCGCCGTGTACAAATCACGCATCGGAGGCAGCGCGCGGACCAGCAGCGGCGTCGAAAACAACGCGACGATCACGCCCGCAACGGACCCGAGCGCCGCAAGAAGCGCACTTTCGGTGAGCATCTGCCGGACCAGCCGCGCGCGCGTTGCGCCCACCGCCAGACGCACGGCGATTTCTTCGGTCCGCGCCGCGCCGCGCGCGAGCAGAAGCCCGGCAATATTGGCGCAGACCATCGCCAGCAACAGGCCGGCCGACGCAATCAGAAGCTCGAGCGCGTTGGCGAAGCGGTCGCGCAGTATGGATGTGCCGCGGCCGAGCGGAGCGACTTCCATGCCGCGCCGCAGTTCGGCTTCCAGCTCGGCAGGCGAGAAGTTGGGGTGTGTCTTGGCGAATGCTTCCGTCGCCCCACGCCACAGCGTGTAACATTCCGCCTGAGCCTGCGCGCGCGTGGCGCCGGGTCGAAGCCGGCCCGCAAGCGAAAGATTGACGAGCCCGGAAAGATCCGGCGGACGATCGCCCCAATCGAAAAGCAGCAGCGCGGCGCGGAGTGGAAGGCGCACATCGGGCGAAGTGTCTATCGATGTGCCGTTGAACTCGCGCGGCATCACTCCCACGACTGCGAACTTGTGGCCATGCAGCACGATAGTTCCGCCAATGACGCCCGGACCGCCGTCGAATCGCCTGCGCCAGAAACCGTAACTGAGCACGGCGGGAATCATGCCGGGATTGTTCTTGGCGTCATTGGCGGAAAGCGTGCGGCCCAGGACCGCTCGCGCGCCGAGTACGTCGAAAAACTCCGGCGTGACTACGTTCACCTGAATTTGCTCGGCCGGGCGAGGTTCGTTCATGGCGACGCGCCATTCTTCTTCTCCGAAAACCGCGGCAAGCGTTGTGGAATGGTCGCGCAGAGCTTCGTAAAACGCGTATACGAAACTGCTGCGCGTTCCGAGCTGCGGCGTCTTCTGGACCATCCGGACCAGTTCTTGGGGATGCTTCACTGGAAGCGGGCGCAACAAGACCGCGTCGAGGGCGCTGAAGATCACCGCGTTCGCGCCGATGCCCGCGGCCAGAAGGCCGACGGCGACCGCCGTGAATCCGGGAGCCTTCGCGAGCATCCGCGCGGCATAGCGAAGGTCGTTCACAGGACGATTATATTCTTAGCTGCAAGGGACTGTGGCATGCACGAAGCAACGCGATAGCCGCGCCGCGAACGGCGGCGTTCTTTTATTTGAAAAAGCCGGACAGGCTTTCGTGCTCGGCTTCAAAATCCGCCAGCAGCGGGGGTAACCGATCCCCGAGACCCAGGGCTTCCAACCTTTCCGATTGCGGGGCGTCGGCGCCGCTGGTGAAGGCTCCGATACGGATACCGATCGAATTGACGTGCTGGTTGGCTGCGTCCAACAGGTAGGCAAGCTCGAATTTGCCCGGCGTTTCCGATGGTTGAGGCTGGTGATGCTGGGCTACTGCAATCCGGATCGGCTCCGGCAGATTCCAGACCGCCAGCGCTTCGGCTGAGAGCTGCGGGTGGGTAAGGCCGAGGACCTCTTCCTCGCACGACAGCAATGTGCCCGATCCCTGCTGGTAGAGGCGCTGAATCTCCACATGTTCGTCGGGGAGGCCGACGGCAATGAGCAGCCGGCCAAGGTCGTGGAACAGACCCGCGACAAACGCGCCTTCCGGATAATTTACCGGCAGCCGCTGTGCCAACAAGTCCGCGAGCACGGCTACGGCGACCGAATGGAGATTGAACCGTCCGCTAGACCAGTCCGGCGGCGTCTTCACGTTCTTCCACATCCGGCTGATCGACATCCCGAGGACTGCGTTGCGCAGCTTGTTCATCCCCAGCAGCGACACCGCATGGCGGACGGAATTCACGGAACCGCTGCGGGCGTAAAGCGCGGAGTTTACCAGGCGCAGCACGTTGCCGGCCATCACCGTATCTTTTTCAATAAGGTCGCCGATCTTGCCAAAAGAGACGTCGTCCTTTGCCAGGCTGGCCAGCAGCTTGTTCAAAACGGGGGAGAACGGTGGCAGGTTCCCGAGGGCGCGAAGGGCCTGTTCGCGATGATCGGTCATTTTTGCGCTTATAGGCACCACAGTTTTTCATATCGGAGCGGGCGGGGAAAGCTTGAGGCAATCTCCCCAGGAATAGTCCGTAAAATGACGACGGAACATAACGGCCGCCTGATACGATAGAGTCACGTTTATGGACACGCCGCCGGCCATTGCGGTCCGCGATTTACGCAAACTATATGGCAATAAAGCCGCTGTCGATGGCTTAAATCTGACGGTGCCGATGGGTTGTTTTTTCGGTTTTCTGGGACCGAACGGCGCTGGTAAAACCACCACCATCCGGATGCTGATGGGATTGGCGCCGCCGACCTCCGGCTCCATCGAGTTGTTGGGTCTGCCGATGCCGGAACAATCCGGCGCCATCAAGCGGCGGATCGGACTGGTGCCGGACGAATCGTTGCTGTTCGATCATCTGACCGGCGCCGAATTTGTGGAATTTGTCGGGCGCATGTACGGACTGGAACAACCGGTGGCGCGGGCGCGGGCGGCGGAGTTGCTGGCGCTATTCCAACTGGACGACAACCATAAGAAATTGATTGGCGAATACTCCAAAGGCATGCGGAAACGCGTGGCGATGGCGGCCGCGCTGATTCACCGGCCGGATTTGTTCCTGATGGACGAGCCCTTCGAGGGAGTGGACGCGGTGGGCGCGCGGCTGATGAAAGACCTGCTGTCCGATCAGGTGCGGCACGGCGCGACCATTTTTCTGACCTCGCACGTGCTGGAGGTGGTGGAACGGCTCTGCGACCGCGTGGCCATCATTC
>JBDTAT010000637.1:0-3998 GCA_039924505.1 Bryobacteraceae bacterium | reverse complement strand
TCGATCCGGCATACAGGTTCACGTTGACTTCCGTCAGCGGCGCGCGCAAGCCCGGCTCCGCAACGCCCAGGCCGCACACGATGCCGCCCAGCAGCAGAAAGAAGATTCCGATTGGTACACGTAAGTCGCTCATCGGGATTACCAGAAAATTATGTTCAGCGCGATCAGCAGCACGCTGACGATTGCCGCCAGTGTCAACGGCCGCTTGTACCACGGAGCATCTTCGTGCTTGAGTTCCGTCAGCCCGTACACCAAATCGCGGAGCGCCGCGTCGGTCTTCGGTTTCGTCGCCAGACTCACCAGAATGGTGACCACAAAGCACGTGGTCCAGGCGAAAATCGCGATCCAGAAATTCTGCGCCATCGTGGAGGGGAACTCGTGCAGCGGCGCGATCCAGCCGCCCTTCCCCTCAGCCACCGTCAACCCGTGCGTTAGCGCCGCCGCCGCCGTCCCCGATAGTAATCCGGTAAACGCCGCGTGGCCGGTTGATCGCTTCCAGAACATTCCCAGCAGAAATGTTGCAAACAGTGGCGCGTTCACGAACCCGAAAACCAATTGCAGCAAATCCATGATGTTGTTGTATAGACCCGCCAGATACGCAGTCGCCACGCTCAGCAACACGCCCACTATAGTTGTCATCCGGCCCACCCAAAGATAATGCGCGTCCGGCGCCTTCGGCCGAATATAGCTCTGATAGATGTCGTACGTCCAAACGGTATTGAACGCCGTCACGTTCCCCGCCATTCCCGACATAAAGGATGCCATCAACGCCGTCAGCCCCACACCCAGCATTCCCGACGGGTACAACTGTGCCATCAGCGTTGTCAATGTCAGATCGTAATTGAACCCCGCGCCCTTCACTGGCAACGAATACCCCACGTTCATCTTCATCAAGGCCAGCGCCGCAATTCCGGGCACAATCACCACGAACGGCATGAACATTTTGGGGAACGCTGCGATTACCGGCGTCCGCCGGGCGGCCGACATCGAGCGCGCGGCCAGCGCCCGCTGCACCACCAGAAAATCCGTACACCAATACCCGAAGGACAACACGAATCCCAGACCCGCGATCATGCTGAAGGCATCCACTCCCATGGGGTTTTGCGCGGCGCTGCCCATATACCGCCAGGTGTGCGTCATCACCGGCGGCAGCCGCGATTGAATCCCGCTCCATCCACCCGCCTTTGTTACCGCCAGAATCGACAGCGGCGCGAATCCCAAGACAATCAAAAAGAATTGCACCACTTCGTTGTAGATCGCGCTGGTCAATCCCCCCAGGAAGGTGTATACCAGCACGATCGCCGCCGATAACAGGACCGACGCCGTGAAACTCCACCCGAGCACCAATTGAAAAAGCAGCCCCAGCGCGTACATCGAGATGCCGGACGAAAACACCGTCATCACGGCGAATGTCAGCGCGTTCAGAGTCCGGGTTTTTTCATCGAGCCGCAGTTTCAGATATTCCGGAACGCTGCGCGCCCGGCTGCCGTAATAAAACGGCATCATGAAGACCCCGACGAACAGCATCGCCGGGACCGCGCCCAACCAGTAGAAATGCGCCGTCATGATGCCGTACTTGGCGCCCGACGCGCACATGCCGATCACTTCCTGGGCTCCCAGATTCGCGGCGATAAACGCCAGGCTCGTGATCCAGACCGGAACCGATCTTCCCGACGTCAGAAAATCTTCGCTGGTGGAAACGCGCTTCTTCACTACCCAGCCGATGCCGAGCACGAACGCGAAATACATTGCCAGAATCAGGTAGTCGACGAAGGAAAGGTGCAAGGATTCCCCAGAATCGCTGAGTCTAGCGCGGACCGCGGGCAAAACGCAAATTCCCGTTTGCCGGCGGGCATGAAATCCGGTTCGTCCGGACCGATCTCAAAATTGGGTGATGCTGAGGACGTTCCCATCGGGGTCGCGGAACCACGCGATCCTGGCGCCGCTGGGGGCGGTCCAAATGCCGAGCGAATCCTGCGCCAGTGCTTCAAAGCGTTCCAGGGTTACTCCGGCGGACACGAGCGCGCCGGCGGTTGCCACGATGTCGGGCACGCGCCAGCCAAGCACCGTATATTTCGCCGGTGTTACCTCAGGGACGATGGTCACGCGCAGCATCACGCCCTGCGCGTCGAACACGAGCGCAAAAGAATCCTCGCTGGCCAGACGAAGGCCGAGCGTGTCACGATAAAATGCTTTAGCGCGCGCAGGATCGCGCACTCCGACGAATGCGACAATCCGATTATTGCCGAGCATCTGTTCTCCTAGCTTACGACGGCGGTTTCGGAAATCCGCGCGGGTCGTGGCGTTTCGGCGCCACGTCGGCGGTGCGGATATACCAATCGAGAATCTGCGTATGCAGCGACTCCTGCGGCCGAGCGTAAGATCGATCGCCGTAGACGTTGTGCAATTCGCGCGGATCGCGCTTCAAATCGTAGAACTCGCCTTGCCCATCGGGACGCAGCACCAGCTTGTATTCTCCGGTGTGGATCATGGTAGCGCGGGTCACGGTTTCCGGATGCCGGTTTTGCAGCATTACTTTCGGGTAATAGATGTTCGCGGGTGAGGAAAAGCTATCCATTGGTTCAAAGCACTGCGGCTCGTTGACGTTGTAACCTCCTTCGCAGAATGCGGCGCGATGGGGATCGCCAGGATTTCCGTGAAGCTGCGGTAGCAGACTGCGGGCGAAGTGGGTGTGGCGGGCGGAGATGCCTGATAACTCGAGACAAGTTGCCATGACATCGTAGAGTTCGACGATTTCCTTCGAGACGTGGCCGCGGGCGGCGCCCGCCATGCCGGGAGGAAGGCGGACGATCAGCGGAACGTGTTCCAATACGCCATCGCAGGCGCTGGGCCACTTTTCTACTAATCCATAGTCGCCGCCCCACTCGCCATGATCGGAGAAAACGAAGACGACGGTATCCTTGTCATGACCCGTCCGTTCAAGAGTGGCCAGCAATTCGCCCAGCATCCAGTCGCTGTAACTAATCATGCCGAGATAGACCGCTTGAATCTGGCGGAAATCCGCGTCCGTCATTTCTGTGAGGCGGCGCGTGCGGCGGATGGCTTCGTAGTAATTCGGCTTGCGCGGCAGGTCGACAGGCCGCAGCGGCGGGACCTCGGACGGCTTGTAGCGATGATAGAAATCCTTGGGCGCGGTGAAAGGCGGATGCGCGTAGCTCAGCGGAAGGTAGAGACAAAACGGTTTGGCTGAGTCGCGCTCCAGGATGCGCATTGCGGCGCTGACGTTCGCCCAATCAGCGGTGTCATGTACGCCGCCGCCTTCGCCATAAAGAAACGAATAGTAGCGGCGGTCGCTAAAAGGCCAAGGGTTTTGCCGTGGTTTGGCGCGCGCGGGCCGCGGACCCCATTCGGTGACGCTATCGGCGAAACTGGCGGGCGCGAGCAGATCGTTTTTGCCGTACCAAAATACATCGTAACCATCCTGGCGAAGATAGCGGAACAAATTCGGCTCGTCGGGTTGGAGAAAGTAATAGAGGCTGCGGTGACCATGCACATGCACCGGCCAGCCGGTCATCAGGCTGCAACGCGACGGACCACAGACGGTGTTCTGCACGTGGGCCTGGGAGAATCGCACCCCCTCTTTGGCCAGGCGGTCGAAGTTGGGGGTTTGGACAACCGGGTTGCCATAGCAGGCCAGACCTTCGGCGCGGAGTGTTTCCGGCATGTAGAAGAGGTAGTTCAATTTCCGCGAAGGAGATGATTGCCCGGCTAAAGGAGCAGCCGCCGACGCGGCCAGAAAACCACGACGCGAGAGATTCGCCACGCCGGGATTATAGCAGTCAGCCCGCCTGGCTGGCATATCCGGCCAGCGCGCCTTCGGAGGGGATAATAATCAGGCGGCCGCGGGTTGTCACGAGCGATTGTTGCGCGAGGCGCGTGAATGCGCGTGAGACGACTTCGCGAACCGAGCCGATGCGGGTGGCGATCTGTTGATGGGTAAGCGTCAACTCAAACGTAAATCCATCGCCCGAACGGAC
>JBDTAT010000636.1:0-8371 GCA_039924505.1 Bryobacteraceae bacterium | reverse complement strand
GAACGCGCCGGTCCGAGAGAGTCATTGAAGATCCAAAAAATCGTTATCACGCATGTCCGTGTGCCCTTCGTGGAACCGTTCCGAATCAGTTCCGGGGCAGTTTCCGAGAAGGACGGAATTGTTGTTGCTCTCCACTCGGATGGGCTCATCGGCTATGGAGAGGCCTCGCCGATGGCCGGGAATTTCTACTCCGGCGACACACCCGAAATATCCTGGAAGGAACTTTGCGAGGTAATCTGCCCGGCAATCGCCGGCGGAGAGTTTGAAAACCCCACGGACTGGAATCGGGCGTTAGACGGACTGCGCGCCGGCAATTTCACGAAAGCGGGCGTGGAAACGGCGTTTTGGGATTTGGCGGCGCAGCGGCAGGGCAAGCCGTTGCACGAGTTGCTCGGCGGGACGCGGACGCGAGTGGAATCCGGCTTGGCGGTGGGCCTTTACGATGATGTTGCGGACATGCTTCGCACGGTGGAACGCTACCTGAAGTGTGGATATCGCCGGGTAAAGCTGAAAATCGAGCCGGGCCGCGACGTCGAAATCGTGAGAGCAGCCAGGAAAGCGTTTGGCGAAATTCCACTGTATGTGGATGCCAACGGCGCCTACACGCTGCGCGATCTGACGGTCTTTCGCGAATTGGACGAATTCAATCTAATGATGTTTGAGCAGCCATTTCCGGGATCGTTCCTGGAGGAATCGGCGGAATTGCAACGTCAGGTTCGAACGCCAATTTGCCTTGACGAGAGCCTGGATAGTATCGGCCAACTCAGGCGCGCCATCGAATTGGGCAGCTTGCGGATTGCGAACTTTAAGATCCAGCGGATCGGCGGTTTTCAGCACGCGCTGGAAATGGATGCGATCTGCCGTGAGCATGGAATTCCGGCGTGGGCGGGAACCATGCCCGAACTCGGCATTGGGCAGGCGCAAGGCGCAGCGCTCGCGTCGCTCAATAATTTTGTTTATCCCACCGACGTCGAAGCCAGCGACCGCTGGTTCCGTGACGATATAATTTATCCGTTCATTCAGGTTCAGGATGGATGGATCGAGCTACCCCGCACACTGGGCGTCGGGTACCAGATGAATTCCGCCAAAATTCGCGAATATCAGCTTGCGACAAGGAGTTTTCCGCAATCGTGACCATCGAACGACGCACCTTTCTGGCTTCTCTCTCCGCGGTGCTGGTCTCGGCCGCGGGCCGGTTGCCAGCGAATAAGAACGTGAAATGGGCGCTCAGCGCCGGACTTTGGTCCCACTATCCGCACGGGCCATTCACCGACATTCTGGACGTGATGCGGGACACCGGTTTCATCGGCATCCGGCTCACCGGCTATCCTGGCATCCTGAATACGTACCACACGACGACGGCCGAAATTCAGCGTGAGACTGCGAAGCGAAATTTACAGGTGGTAACGATCTCGTTCGGCGGACCGGTGAACGATCCGTCACAACACAAAAAGGTTGTCGCCAAGGCGCGCGAAGCCATGAATTTTCTGAAGAATTTCGACGCCCATTATCTCGTGGTCTTTCCGCCGGGCCGAACGAAGCCGGGCCAGGATGCCGACGCCGGATTTCGCGCCATGTGCAAAGGATTCGATCTGATCGGCGAAGCCGCCAATGAGATGGGTTTTCAGGCGGGCGTTCACAACCACATGGGCGAAATGGTCCAGACCCCGGAGGAGGTGGATCGATGTATGCAACTGACCGATCCCAAACTCTTCAACTTTGCTCCGGATACCGGTCATCTGTATCTTGGCGGATGCGACGTGGTTAAAATGTATCAGAAATACAAGCACCGCCTGGTATTTATGGATTACAAAGATGCCCGCTGGACCACGCCTACGGCCGATGTGGTTCAACCGGACGGCCATGTTGACAAGAAAGATTCCGAGAATGCGAAATTTTTCGACAGCATTTACGACTTGGGCGATGGGGACATCGACTTCCCAGGCTGCCATCGCATTCTGAAGCAGATCGGCTATAAGGGCTGGATCTGCGTTGATCTGGACCGGACCCGCAAGGGGCCGCGCGCGAGTTACGAGCATTGTGGCAATTACATCGTGAACCGGCTCGAGCCCATATATCTGTAGAATCCGAGGTATTCATGAACCAACTTCTAAATCGCCGCGCCGCTCTCAAATGGGCGGCCGCCATGCCGCTGTTTGGAACCATCGCGGCGGACGCTATGTTGCAGAAGGCGCGCGCCGCGGTTAGCAAGTCCGCGGCCGGCGACATCTATTCACGGATTGGCGTGCGGAGCTTCATCAACGCTCGCGGCACTTGGACATATCTCAGCGCCTCGCTCGAACTTCCGGAAGTGCGGCAGGCCCAAGAGGAAGCCGCGCGGCACTTTGTCGATATCTTCGAACTGCAGCGCGCCGCCGGAAAACGGCTGGCCGAGTTGTCGGGCGCCGAATCGGGCATGGTGACATCGGGCGCCGCGGGCGCGATCGCGTCGGCGACCGCCGCGTGCATCGCCGGCACCGATCCGGTCAAAATCTGGCAATTGCCGGATACGACGGGCCTGAAGAGCGAAGTCATCATGTTCGGTGGACGAAGCGCTTTTGACAGCGCGGCGCGTCTGGCGGGTGGAAAGCTGGTCCCGGTCCACACTCATGACGAACTTCACGCGGCCATTGGACCGAACACCGCGATGATTTATACGACGGCGCTGGGAGCCCGGCTTGAAAAAGCCATTGCGATTGCCAAGCAGAGTAATATACCGCTGCTGCTGGACGACGCCGCGGGTATTCCTCCCATTGAGAATCTCAGGCTGTACGCCAAGATGGGTGCGGACATGTTTTGTTTCAGCGGGGGTAAAGGTCTTTGCGGCCCGCAGTGCAGCGGCTTGTTGCTGGGCCGTAAAGATCTTATCGAGGCGGCGCTTGCCAATACCAGCCCGTGGGAAGGTTCTGTGTGCCGCGCGATGAAGGTGGGCAAGGAAGAGGTGATGGGCTGCCTCGCCGCGGTAGAAGCCTGGCAGAAAATGGATCTGAACGCATTGAACCGGGAATGGAATCAGAAAGTGAAGCGAGTCGCCGCGCTGGTGGAGACGGTCCCGGGAGTCACGACTGCCATTACAATCCCGAAAGATGGGAATCGTTATCCGACGTTAACCGTGAACTGGGATGAGCAGGCGTGGAATTTTACGGTTGCGGATTGCGACCGCGAATTGCGCGCCGGTGAGCCACGCATCGAAGTTCTGACGGCGTCGAATCCGAGTCTTGTCACGGCGGTAGAAGGACACCATGACCGGAAAACGCCGCGCGAAAACAAGATCCAGATTATATCGATGACGCTCCGGCCCGGCGAGGAGTTGATTGTAGGACGGCGGCTGCGCGAGATCCTCAATAAAGCCCGCAAGAACCGGAAGGCCTAACGCGCGATGGAGGATATGACCAGAAGGGAACTGGCCGCGGGCGTTCTTGCCGCATTGCCGGTACGCGCCGCGGCGCGTGCTCCCATTGTCGATTCGCACGTGCATACCTGGAAGAAAGATCCGCGTTACCCATGGGCGCGGGAAACGAAGAACCCGCCCGATAGGGATGCCTCGGCTGAGACGCTGCTGGAACTCATGAAGGCGAACGGCGTCGATAAGACCGTCATCATCCAGGTCATTTATTACCGCTGGGACAATCGTTATCTGGCAAGCGTTCTGAAAGCGTATCCGCAATACTTCCGCGGAGTGGCCCGGGTGAATCCCGAAGATCCGGCCGCGCCGGATCAGCTATCCAAACTTACACAGGAAGACGGTTTTCATGGGGTTCGCATCAGTCCGGTGGCAGGTGTTGCTGGAGACTGGATTCGCGGCCCGTTAATGCCGCCGTTGTGGAAGCGTTGCCAGGATCTGAAAGTTCCGATGACCGTGCTGGCTCCGGTGACGCGGATGCCGGATGTGGGGCAGCTCGCGGAGCGATTTCCGGCGTTGACTATCGTGATCGATCACATGGCGGACTGCCCTTTGAATCAACCTAAGGAACTCGAGAAGCTGCTCGCGCTCCGCCGTTTTCCTAACTTGTATGTGAAGATTTCGCATTCCTGGTCGCTGTCCTCACAGCCGTATCCGTATCCCGATTCGCAGCGGCAGATCAAAACCCTTTACGATACATTCGGGCCGAAGCGGTTGATGGCGGGAACCGACTGGCCGTTGGTTGAGAAGTACTGCACGTACGCGCAAGCTATCGACATCGCCCGAAAGCGGATCGGCTTTTTCAATGCGGACGACAAGCGCTGGATCTGCGGCCTCACGGCAGAGCAGGTTTGGCCGTTTGCATCGTCATAAAGTGCTTATGCGACCTCTCATTCTATTTTTGTTGATTGTTTCCGCCGCTATCGCGCAACCACGGTACGACCTGCTGCTGAAGGGCGGACACGTCATAGACGCGAAGAATGGAATATCCGCGGTTCGGGATGTCGCCATTGCGCGTGGCAGGATTGCCGCGGTGGAGGAGAACATCTCCACGGCGGATGCCAGAAGGACAATCGATGTCTCGTCGTTGTACGTGACACCGGGCCTGGTTGACATGCACGAGCACGTATTTTCCGGAAGCATGAACCGCGAGTATACGGGCGAAGACTGCGTGCGTGCCGATGCGTTTTCGTTCCGGAGCGGTGTCACCACGGTGGTGGATGCGGGCGGGTCTGGCTGGCGCAATTTCGGCGAATTCCGCGATGAAGTAATTTATAAGGAAAAAACGCGGGTGTTTGCCATGCTCAATATCGTGGGTCACGGAATGGGAGGCCGTCCGGACGTCGAGCAGAACACCAAGGACATGGACCCGGTGCGAACCGCGGAAGTAGCGCGGCGTAACCACGATGTGGTCGTGGGCATTAAAGTGGCGCATTACGCGGGTCCGGAATGGATCGCGGTGGACCGCGGAGTGGAAGCAGGCAGGCTGGCGGACATTCCCACGATGATCGACTTCGCGACGTTTCGTCCGGAACGTCCCTTTCAGGAACTCGTACTCAAGCATCTGCGCCCCGGCGATATTTATACGCATCAATACCTCAGCGTGGTTCCCATGCTGGACCCGCAGGGCCGCGTGTTGCCGTATTTGTTTGAAGCCAGGAAGCGCGGCATCATTTTCGACGTCGGCCATGGAGGCGGCAGCTTTTCGTTTCTGCAGGCGATTCCGGCGGTGAAGCAAGGATTCATTCCCGATTCCATTTCGTCGGATCTTCACGCCGATAGCATGAACGCCGGCATGAAAAACATGTTGAATGTGATGTCGAAATTTCTCAACATGGGCATGACGTTGGACGCTGTGGTTGCCTGTTCCACGTCGCATCCGGCGCGCGAAATTCATCATGAAGAATTGGGGAGTCTTTCGGTAGGTTCGGACGCCGACGTGGCCGTTCTACGGCTGGTGCATGGCAATTTTGGCTTCGTGGATTCGGGCGGCCTGCGCATGAGCGGCGACCGGAAACTCGTCGCCGAAATGACTCTGCGCGATGGGAGAATCGTCTGGGACCTGAACGGGATGAGCGCGCGGGATTGGAAAGATGCCAAACGAAATTAGCCGCAGAGGCTTGTTATCGCTGGTGGCAGCCAAGCTTGCATCCGCCAAGCCCGCTCGGCTGATCATCGACACTCACCTGGAAGTCTGGACCTTCGATCCGAAATTTCCTTTTCACGATCCGGAGCATCCAGAACTGAAGCGGGTGGCCGTGGAGGCGCCCATCGAAAACGAGGTTGACGAGATGCGCGAGTTCGGATTGAAGTATGCCGTGCTCATCAATCCCCGCTTTTACGGCTGGGACAACTCGTACATCAGCCACTCGCTTCACAAGTATCCAAACCGTTTTGTGGCGCATGGATTGATAGATCCACTGGGTCCGGATCCGGCAGGGCGTCTGCGTTACTGGGTGAAGGACCACGGCTTCCAAGGCATGCGCTTCAGCCCGATCTATTCACCCAGCGCGGCGTGGCTTAATTCCAAGGATCTTTATCCGCTTTGGCGGGAGGCGGAACGGCTCGGCGCAGTTTTCAATTTCTATATTCTTCCGCACCAGATGCCGATGCTGGAAGACATGGCGGGGCGATTCGGCGGCGTCAAAATCGTTATCGATCACCTGGGTAAGCCGGATTTAAAATCCGCGGATCCCTGGGCTGAATTCCGCAAAATGTTTCGTCTCAAACGATTTCCCAACGTTTGGGTGAGCGCTTCGGAGCCGTACGAGATTTCGTTGACGAAGCAGTACCCATACCGCGACGTCTATCCTTTCTTTAAGGCGACCTACGAAGAGTTCGGCGGCAAACATCTCGTTTGGGGCACCGGTTATCCGAAGCCGCGCTGGGAGCTGCCAATGGACAAGGAACTGGAGTTTGTCGATAAGGCGCTCGATTTCTACACGCCGGAAGATCGGGAGTCGATTCTCGGGAAGAACGCGCTTCGTATTTGGAAATTTCCGAAAGGTTGAGCTTATGCGATTTTTGATTATCCTGGTGGTCTCGATGGCCTGCGTGATTTCGGCGTTTGGAGCGGAGCGGCAGCGCATCATGCCTCCGGGAACGAAGCTGGCCGGGCCCTATAGTCCTGGAATCTTTGCGGATGAATTTTTGTATGTGGCCGGCCAGGGCGCCGAGGATGGGCAGGGCCGGCTTCCTACCGGTGAAGACGCCCAGATTCGCCAGTGCCTCAGCAACGTTAAGACCGTGATCGACGCCGCCGGCCTGACGATGGAACACGTCGTCTATGTGCAAGTTTATTTGACAAACTACCAGGATGAAGAGCCGCTGAATCGTGTTTGGAAGGAGTTCTTTCCGAAAGCCCCGCCGGCCCGGTCCACGATTGGCGTCGCCAAGCTCGCCGGAACGCCGGTCGAGATGAGCGCGGTCGCCATTCGAGATCTTTCGCTGAAAACGCCCGTTGTGCCCGCGGGTTATCCCGCCAGCGTTCCTATTTCTCCCGCCGTCAGGGTGGGGAATCGGCTCTATCTCTCCGGGTTTCTCGGCCGCGACGTGAAGACCGGGCACATCCCCGAGGATCCCGGCGCCCAGGTGCAACTCGCGCTTGACCGCATGGAGGAAACCCTCAAGGCCGCGGGCGCGGGTTTCGCCAACATGGTGTTCGTGAATCCGTACCTCACCACCAACATCCCGATGAACGTGATGAATAAGATTTACGCAAAACATTTCGAGTTCGGCAATACGCCAGCGCGCGCCACCATTGAAGTGGCAGGATTACCGAGTGGCGCGAACATTGAGTTTACCGGCGTGGCGGTGATGGATCTCTCGAAGCGCCGCGCCGTGCGGCCGAAAAATATGGAACCGAGCCCGACGGCGAGTCCTTGTGTTTTTGCGGACGACACGTTCTACTGCTCTGCAAAGTCGGGATTCATTGCCGGCGTCAACGGCGGTATCTATGCCGGAACTGTTGAAACACAGCTTCGACAGACCATGCGCAATCTTCTGGATGGATTGGAAGAAGCGGGCCTTACTTTTTCGAACGTGGTGGCGAGCAACGTATATCTAGACAACATGGACGATTTTTCGCGTATGAACGGCGTGTATGCGGCGTACTTCGGCCCGGCGCCGCCGGCGCGCACAACCGTCCAGCAGATTGCTCCCGGAGAGAGACGCGCCGACGCCAAAGGCCACTGGCCCCCGCTGGAACAGATCTCGATTGTGGCGGTGAAGTAACCGCCATGCAAATCAACCGCGTCAAGCAAGCGCTTGAGGCCGGCCGCTGCCAACTAGGAACGGGTTGGTCGCAGCTCCGTTCGCCAGAAGTGGCGCGTGTCATTGCTTCAGCGGGATTCGACTTCGCATTTATCGATACCGAGCACGGCGGCTTCGATCTGGAAACGGTGCAGGACATTTGCCGCGTGTCGAACATGGCGGGTCTGGCGCCCATTGTGCGGGTGGCGGACATGCAGTATCCGTTGGTGGCACGGGCGCTCGATTGCGGAGCGCAGGGGATTATCTTTCCACGCGTCGAATCGGCGGTGCTCTTGGACCAAGCCGCGAAGTGGACTCGCTTTCCGCCGGTTGGCGTGCGAGGGTACGGGCTGGGAGGGGCGCAGCTCGATTACAAAGCGCTGAAGATTGAGGACGCGATAAAGCAGACGAACGCGAACACGCTGGTGGTTTTACAGATTGAAACAGTTCGCGCGTTCGAAGCGCGGGAGGATCTGCTGTCCGTCGCCGGAATTGATGCGGTGTTGATTGGCCCGGCCGATCTTTCGATTTCCGCGGGTGCTCCGGGAGACTTTCAGAATCCACGGCTCATCGAAATGATCGAAGCCATCCGCGACAGTTGCGTGCGCCATGGCGTCGCCCCCGGCATTCACATGCGCTCGCCTGCGCTGGCGAAATTCTGGAAAGAGCGCGGGATGCTCTTTCTGAGTTGCGGAAACGAAATGGTTTTTCTTCACG
>JBDTAT010000635.1:0-3108 GCA_039924505.1 Bryobacteraceae bacterium | reverse complement strand
CGCCATTCGGTTTCTTCTGGGCGAGTCCGTCGCCGCCGCTGTTCGCGACGCCGTTCATAGACCGCGGCACCGGACTTAACGGGGGCCAGCGCTTCCCACCCCAGTTTCCATCGCCGACCGCGTCCGCCAGGAATCCGGATAACTCCATCGACTGGTCGCAATTTCTCACGATCGCGAGCTCACCGGGATTCTATTACAAGAACCGGTTACCGTACGCCGAAGAGTATAGCTTCTCGATTCAGCGGCAGATCAAGACGCGCAGCTTGATAAGTCTCGCCTATGTGGGGACGGAAGGCCACGGGTTGCTGAGCAATCTGGAAGCGAACCCCGGCAATCCGGCGCTTTGTCTCAGCGTGAACAAGCCCAGCCAAGTGGCGCCGGGCAGCCCCATATGCGGTCCCATGGGGGAGAACGGAGTCTACACCCGCGCGGACGGGACCGTGATTAACGGCACGCGGTCTCCACTCGGGCCCGCGTTCGGAAGCAATGGTTATTACATCACCATTGGAAACTCAGTTTATAACTCGTTCCAGGCAACTTTCAAACATCAGACGGGACCGCTCGAACTGCTCGCCGGGTACACGTGGAGTAAAGCGATCGACGATTCATCCGGATGGAGTAACCAGATCAATCCGGTGAATTACCGGTTAAGCCGGGGACTTTCCTCTTTTGACGTTGCTCAGAACTTCGTCGCCAGTTACCATTACGAGCTTCCATTCGCGCAACTCTTCCGGCCGGGCCGCCTGACGAGTGGCTGGGTGATTACCGGCATCACGCGGTTCTCGACGGGTCTGCCGATTACGATGACGGAGCGGGATGACCTCTCGTTGCTGGGCACGTTCAGTCCCGGCGCGGGGCCGGACGTGGACCGGCCTAACTACAGCCCAGGCAATTTGAACATCCAGGACCCCCGCACCGGTCTGCCGTACTTTAATAAGTCGCTGTTCAGCAAGGAAGCCCTGGGGCGGCTTGGCACCGCGGATGTGCGGTTCTTCCACGGACCCGGTATTAACAACTGGGACATGGCCCTGTTGAAGGACACGCACATTTCCGAACGGGTGCTCTCGCAATTCCGGTTCGAACTGTTCAACGCATTTAATCATGCGCAGTTCAATATTCCGAGCGGAAACATCAACAGTGGCAGTTTCGGCAAGGTAACTTCGGCGCGCGATCCACGCATCGCGCAAGTGGCGCTGAAGTTCATGTTCTGATAGGAATGCAGCCAAATTACAGGTCAAGCTCACCGTGTGCGCAAGATGCCGCCAGACGCAGCGGTGGAATAAGAAAGGAATAATGCGAATCGGAATCCCAGTAGCCCGTGGCAGAAATGGCCGGCCGGCCAGTCCGGTGGCAGGCTTCGAAATTCTACGAGCGGAACCTTCTGAAAACGCTAGACGGGCCAGCCCGCAAATTCGTTGCCTGCCTCCGCATTGGTCGGGAACACTCTTTCACCACGGGCTGCTAGTAGCACTTTTTGCCGTTTTTGCCGCGCTGCTGGTTGAGCTGAAGGCGGCGGACAAACCTCTATATCGCGACCCCGCGCAACCTATCGAGCGGCGCATCGACGACTTACTCGCTCGCATGACCCTCAAGGAAAAGGTAGGCCAGCTCAACATGCCCTGCGTTTACCTCCGGCAAATGGGGCGCGATATTCCGTCCAAGCTGGCCGCGTGCCGCAGGTTCGCCGAAGGCACTTACACCGACGAGATCGGTCCCGGCGGCGGCTTCTTTACCCTGGCAAACAACGTTCTTCCGGAGGGCAACCGGCAGCAGGCCGAGTTTTTCAACGAGCTCCAGAAGATCGCCATCGAGAAAACCCGGCTCGGCATCCCGCTGCTCCAGAGTGAGGAAGGCACGCACGGTGTGATGAACTCCGGCAAGACGGTGTTTCCGGAGGGACTGGCGCTCGGCAGCACGTGGAATATGGACTTGGTGCGCCGGATCTACGCGACGGAAGCGGCCGAAGCCCGCGCGGTGGGTATCCATCAGTTGTACACGCTCGTGGTGGAACCGAATCGCGATCCGCGCCTCGGGCGCAACGAGGAGGGCTACAGCGAAGATCCGTTCCTGTGCGGCCGGATCGCCGAATCGATTGTCCATGGCGCTCAGGGCGGCGATATTTCCCGGCCAGACAAGGTTGTCGCGGGTCTTTGTCATTTCCCCGGACAGAGCCAGCCGGTCAGCGGCTTGGAGCGCGGCGCCATGGAAATTAGCGAGCGCACGCTGCGGGAAGTATTTCTGCCGCCCTGGGTGGCCGGCATCCAAGGCGCCGGAGCGCTCGGAACCATGGCCACATATCCTGCCATCGATGGTGTGCCCACGCACGCCTCATACAAACTCCTAACCAAAATTCTTCGGGAAGAATTAGGTTTCAAAGGCTTGGTGCTGAGCGAGGGCTCGGGCATCGGCTCGCTGGTTTACGAGCGCCTCGCGGCTTCGCAGAAAGAAGCCGGGCAAATGGCGCTGCGCGCCGGGGTGGACGTGGGGATTTCCTATGAGAAGGGCTTCATGGGTCTCCTGATTGAGAGTGTGAACGAGGGCAAAGCCTCCATGGCCGATATCGACCGCTCCGTCGGCCGTGTGCTGCGGCAGAAGTTTGCGCTGGGGCTGTTTGAGCACCCCTATGTCGATCCCGCGCGCGCCGTCCGCGTCGGACACAGCGCCGATGCCCAGGCGCTGGCGCTGGCCGCTGCGCGCGAAGGCATCGTCCTGCTCAAGAATGACGGCGTTCTGCCGCTCCGAAAGGATGTGAAACGCATCGCGGTCATCGGACCGAACGCCGACGACCAGCACAACCAGCTTGGCGATTACTCGCCTAAGAACGTTCTGCAGGAGATCGTCACCGTGTTATCCGGAATTCGCCGGATGGTTCCAAACGCCGCCGTCACCTACACGCGGGGCTGCGATGTGCAGGGCGAAGACGAGAGCGGCTTCGCGAAGGCCCAGCAGGCGGCCAAGGACGCCGATGTGGCCATTGTCGTTGTGGGTGAGAATCAGCAGCAGAGCAAAGGGGAGACGGATGGCGAAGGCTACGACGTCGCCAGCCTGGACCTGACCGGAGTGCAGGAGGATTTGGTCCGCGCGGTCTTTGAAACCGGCACGCCAACG
>JBDTAT010000634.1:0-2549 GCA_039924505.1 Bryobacteraceae bacterium | reverse complement strand
GAGTGCCAATTACCGACGCCTTGAACAGCGCGACCGGGGATCGCACCAGCTATTTCACGAATACGAAGCGGTACTCGATCGGGCCAACCGCGGAAGTCCGGCTTCCGCTGGGGTTCTCATTCGAGGTCGATGCGTTGTACCGGCGGCTGGGTTTCGACTACAGCCAGTTCGGGGTCGACACCTACGCGACATCGCGAACGGTGGCAAATTCCTGGCAGTTTCCGTTGCTGCTGAAATGGGGTCTGTCCGTCGGGCCGGTGAAACCGTTTGTAGACGCCGGCGCATCGATCGAACATCTTATCGGCATCAATCAGGTGCGGCAACTGCATGTGATCCCGTCGATTATTACAACCACATCCACCGGCAATCCGGCGGAACTGGACAACTCCACGCGGGCAGGATTTACGTTTGGCGGCGGAGTAGAGTTTAAAGCCGGTCCGATCCGTATTTCGCCGGAGCTGCGCTACACGCGCTGGAACTCCGATTCGTTCCGCGATCCCATTGGCGCGCTGCTAAAGACCAATCTGAATCAGGGCGACTTTCTGCTGGGAATCTCGTTCTGACGATCGCCGGCGGCGGCGAGTTTTTTTACTTCAATGGTTGTCACGGCCATGCCGAGGTCGCGCCCGTCGTCCGGCAGCCGGAGCGTGCGGCTGACTTCCAGGGTCACTTCCATGGCGTATCGATCCACCAAACTTTCCGGCAACGGAAACGGCAAATTGAAGCGCCGATCCGGGCGCCGCAACGCCGCCGACCCAAGATCGACACCGCCAGCCGTCACTTGAAGCATGAGCGGGCCGCTTTTGACGACCACAGCGGGCGCGTAACCGCTCACCACCACTCCCCAGCCTGGCCCCTTCGGCCCGGCGATCTGCACGGTGGCGCGCTTCGACATCCACCGGAAGCCATTCTCGATACGATACCATCCGGAGCCGAGATGCCCGGCGAATTGCGGGTCGCCAACATCCACGCGGCCGGGGAAGTGCGCCCGGTATTCGGCTCCCAGCACAATTGCGTAGCGCCCCGTGACTTGCTGAATACGCCGGCCGGAAATTTCCAGCACTTCGGCTTTTCCGCTGTCGAGGGCGCGCGCGGCATCGCCCAACGATATGGTAAAAGGCGCGAGGCCACCCAAATCCTTGCGGGCACGAAGACCGGCTTCGGATCCCGGGGCGAGAAACACTTTCGTTGTTCCGACTAAACGGAACGGACGATCTTGAAAGCCGGAATCGAACAGCCCTTGATCGACGCCGGCTAGCAGCAGGATGCTTTGGGGATGCAACTTGTGCGTTGCGTCGACGGCCTTCACGACGTCTTGGAGCCGCCGGCTTTCCGCCATGTACCAGTGCGTCTCGGTGCGGGCCTCGGCGATGGACACGGCCAGATAGAACACCGCGGCGAAGCAGGCGACGGTCCGGAAGGCCGTTCCATTATGCCATGCGGTGGCGAATGCCCAGGCTCCGAGCATCGAAAGCCCAATGGCGGGTAGAACCAAATAGTACGCCGAAATATGGTTGCGCAGCGGAAGGACGGGAGCAATCACGCAAGAAAACCAGCCGATGAAAAATAGCGCGAGCCACTGGCGTCTCCATAATTGCCAAGCCGCGAACCCGAAAACCAACAGGGCGACGATCGCGCCGCCGATCAGTGCGGCCGGCTTCCACCTTTCGTCCAGAAATCCACCGAGTGCGGTGGGGCTGAAACACCAGATCACATAATGCGCCAGAGTCTTGGGCAGATCTGAATCGAAATACAGCCTGTAGATCGGGTTGGCGGTCTTGGGAATGTACAGCGTGTGAACGGCGGTGAAGAGTAACGAAGGGATGAATAGCGCAAGCGTTCGCCGAAAATAGCGCCGCGCGAAACACAGCGCGTAGAGCGCGGCCAGCGCCGGATAGACCACAATGATTTCCAGCACGCCGAATCCGAGGAGGAACACAATCCATTGCGCCAGAAGAAATTTACGGTCATTGGTTTCGATATAGCGCAGCAAAAAATAGAAGGCCGCGAGCATGCAGAAGGCGCACAGAATCTGGTTGTATCCCGACACCCAGGCGAGCGTGAACGCGAGTCCCGCATTCACCGACCAGAATACGGGCGCCAGCAAGCCCGCGACTCGCGACCGGGTCAGCCGGAGTGCGATAGCGCCCAGCAACATAAGATTTGCGAACTGCGTGAGAAACATGACGGCGTGATATGGCAAGCCATGCAGATTGAATATAGGCCGCATCGCGAGAAAGAACATCCGCTCGCTGAAGACGCGGACCGTGCCTTGCGCGAAGGGATGAAACAAGACGTACCAAAGATCGCTCCAGCTTTGTACGTCTTGCCAAAGTCCGAGCCAGGCTAAATCGTCGTGCCCGAACCAGCTTCGCAGCGCATACCAATTGACGGCGAGACAGAACAGAGAAGGGAAGAGGTAGAACGCCAGACGGCGGGCGCGCGAGCGGAACGGCGTCATTTGGAAACGAGGCCGAACGTTTCCGCGACTACTCCCAGTTCGCGATTGTCGTCACTGGATGGCGGAATGGATTTATCCAAAGCAAAAT
>JBDTAT010000633.1:0-3432 GCA_039924505.1 Bryobacteraceae bacterium | reverse complement strand
CACAAAACACCTCCGCTGCTCTAATTTAACACCCGAAGGAGTATCCTCCGACGCTCGATAGACGAAATTGAACGTACTAGTACTAAAAGGTTTGGTTCTTGCCGAGGGCCAGGGAGAGGAATTCGTCGCGGGTTTCTTTATTGGCGCGGAAGCCGCCGAGCATGGCGCTGGTGACGGCGCCGGAGTGCTGCTTTTCAACGCCGCGCATCATCATGCAGAAATGGCGCGCCTCGCAGATGACGCCCACGCCGTGCGGCTCGACAATGTCCTGAATCGCTTCGGCGACCTGGGAGGTGAGGCGCTCCTGCAATTGCAGGCGGCGGGCGAAGACATCGACGACGCGGGGAATTTTGCTGAGGCCGATCACCTTGTTTTTCGGCAGGTAGGCGACGTGGATTTTGCCGAAGAACGGCAGCAGATGATGTTCGCAGAGACTGAAAAATTCGATGTCCTTTACGATTACCATCTGGTCGTACTTCACGCTGAACAAGGCGCCGTTACTCACTTCGCGCGGATCCATCCGGTAACCGGAAGTGAGGAAGCGGAGGGCCTTGTCGCCGCGATCCGGCGTGCGCAAGAGACCCTCACGCGAGGGATCTTCGCCGAGCGCGCTCAAAATTTCACGCAGATGGTAGGCGATGGACTCCTCGTCGGGCTCGGGCGTCATCATCTTTACAACAGCCTTGCGATTTTTCATAAAGTATGCAATTCAAAAAAGTTGTGATTCGTTTCCTCGATGCGGATGCGATCCAGTATGGGCGTGACGTTGGGAAAAACACTCCGCCAGTTCTGCTGGAGAAAATCGCGAATCACGGCCGCGATATTTTCTGTGGTCGGTACGATGCCAGGGACCGCGGAGGCGAACTCAGGCAAGTCGATGTTGAAATTTTTGTGGTCCAGGCGGGCGAGCACGGAGGAGCGGACCAACCGGTCGAGCGCGGCGACATCGATCAGACGGCCGGTGGAAAAATCGACGGTTCCGCGCACACTTACATCGAGTGTGTAATTGTGGCCGTGGCCGTAGGGGTTGTTGCATTTCCCGTAGAGGCGGCGGTTTTCTTCCGGGGTGAAACGCGGCGAATCGAGACGGTGCGAGGCTGAGAAACGATAGCGGCGGGTCAAACGCACGGCTCGCCTCCATAATCGACATAGAGATCGGACGTTTCGTAGAGCCGGACATTGTGAAGACGGACTGCGCCATCGGAAAAGCTAGGTTGCAGCCGCTTCCAGATTTCGACGGCGATGTTTTCGACGGTGGGAACGACGTGATCGAAAGGCGGGACCTCGTGATTGAGCGAGCGGTGGTCCATCGGCTCCATCACCTCACGCTGTAAAATTCCCTTCAGCTCTTTGAGGTCGAAGACCATGCCGGTGGCGGGATCGGGGGTGCCGTCGAGCGTGACTTCGAGCACGTAGTTATGCCCGTGAGGGTTGGCGGAAGCGCCGTAGAACCGGACGTTTTCTTCGTGCGACAGAGATCCGTTGGAGCAGAAGTGCGAGGCTGAGAAAGTGATCTGCCGGGTAATCCACATGGCTGCTGTTGTTAGATGCTTCGAGGCGCCAACTTGATACTCTAAAATTATAGAGGAAGCGGGAATTCATGAAGACGAGCACCTTGGACTGGGCGTTGAAGATCGGAATTGGCCTGCTGGTCGCGGCATTTGCAGGCGTTGTGGTGGAGACTGTGCGCGACCGGGTGGTGGGCGCAGGCGACACGGCGCCCAAGTTTTCCATCACGACCGACAGCGGCCGCACGGTTACGCAGTCGGATTTTGGTGGACGTCTGCTGGTGCTGAATTTCTGGGCGACATGGTGCCCGCCGTGCATTGAGGAGATTCCGTCGCTCGACCGGTTTGCGGAAACCATGAAAGGTTCGGGCGTGGTGGTGCTGGCGGTGAGCGTGGATTCGAATGAGAAGGCCTATCGGCAATTTGTCGGACGGGTGCGGCCCGTGTTTCTGACGGCGCGCGATCCGGATGCGGCGATCAGCTCCAACTACGGCACGTTCCAATTCCCGGAGACCTATATCATCGACAGTAAGGGCAAGGTGCTGGAGAAGGTCATCTCAAACCGGAACTGGATGGACTCGGAGGTCCTGACCTCGGTTCGGGGAATGCTGGCGGGATCGTGATTGCGGCGGCCGCGCTGTCTGAAATCGAGACACTGCTGGGTGCGCGGGGATACCTGCACAACGCCGAGGATCTGACGCTGTACGAATACGACGGCGGCGTGGACAAGGCGCGGCCGGAGGTGGTGGCGTTTCCGCGCTCGACGGCGGAGGTGGTGGCGCTGGTGAAGCTGGCGTCGAAGCACAATCTGGCGATGGTCGGACGCGGAGCGGGGACGGGATTGAGTGGCGGAGCGATTCCGCGGGCCGGAGGACTGGTGATTTCGTTTGCGCGAATGAATCGGATTCTGGAGATCGACCTGGCGAACGAGCGCGCGGTCTTGCAGCCGGGTGTGGTGAATCTGGACATTACGCGGGCGGTGGAGGCGCAGGGATATTTCTACGCTCCGGACCCGTCGAGCCAGCGGGCGTGTACGATCGGCGGCAATGTTTCGGAGAACGCCGGCGGCCCGCACACGCTGGCGTACGGCGTGACGACGAACCACGTACTGGGCCTGGAAGTGGTGCTGCCGGACGGAACCGTCATGGAAACGGGCGGCAAGGGAGTGGATTTTCCGGGCTACGATTTAACGGGATTGTTGACCGGCTCCGAGGGGACGATGGCACTCGTGACGAAGATCGTCGTGCGGCTGGTGCGGCAGCCGGAGATGGTGAAGACCATTCTGGCGATTTACGAGACGCCGGACGATGCGGGCGAGACGGTGGCGGAGATTACCGCGCGGGCGATTACGCCGGTGGCGGTGGAGATGCTGGATGGCGTTATGCTGCGGATGGTGGAGGAGGCTACGCACGCCGGTTATCCCATGGACGCGGCGGCGGTGCTGCTGATTGAGCTGGAGGGCTTGCGCGAAGCGGTGGAGGAGCAGGTGGAGCAGATTCGCCAAGCCTGCCAGAAGTGCCGCGCGCGCGAATTTCGCGTGGCGAAAACGGCCGCCGAGCGGGATTTGCTATGGAAGGGGCGCAAGAACGCGTTCGGCGCGGTGGGGCGCGCCAGCCCGTCGTACTATGTGCAGGACGGGGTGGTGCCGCGCACCAAGATCGCTCCGACGCTGGCCCATATTCATCGGGTGGCGGAGAAGTACGGCCTGCGGATCAGCAATATATTTCACGCGGGCGATGGGAATATGCACCCGATTATTCTGTTCGATCCGCGGCGGCCGGGCGAATTGAAAAAGGCGCAAGCGGCCGGGGATGAGATTCTCGAGTACTGCATCTCGGTGGGCGGATCGATTACCGGCGAACACGGTGTGGGGATGGAGAAGATGGAGTTGATGGGCCATTTATTTTCCGCCGCGACGCTCGAT
>JBDTAT010000632.1:0-5638 GCA_039924505.1 Bryobacteraceae bacterium | reverse complement strand
TTCTCCGTCCGGGCGATTTCCGCCGGGTGTATCAACAGGGCGTCCGGATCCCCGGTTCTTATTTGGTGGCATTCTGTCTGGACTCGAAAGAGCCTCTTGGGCCGAAGATTGGTTTTACCACGCCACGCAAGCTGGGGACGGCGGTTGTGCGTAATCGCGTCCGGCGGCGTGTCCGCGAATGCGTGCGCCGCCAGTTGGCCGGCTTGGGTTCGAGTTGGGAAATTGTATTCAATCCGCGCCGCACCGTTCTCACCGCCGCGATCGCCGATTTGGAGCGGGAAGTAAAGAGGATCATCGAGCGATGCATACCCTCCTGATCGCGTCGTTGCGGTTCTACAAGCGCTGGATCTCCCCGTTACTACCGTCCGCCTGCCGTTTTTATCCCACCTGTTCCGAATACATGCTGGAGGCGGTAGAGCGGTACGGCGTGCTCCGCGGCATATGGTTGGGGGCGAAGCGCCTCGCGCGGTGCCACCCGTTCCATTCGGGCGGCGCCGATCCCGTCGGCTGAAGGAACCTGCCATGGCGCGCGTCGTATTCATTTGATGAGTAAAGACCGATGACCCCCAATAACCAGAGTCCCGGCAAGAAGGACGTCTCCATGGAAACGCGGCTGCTGCTGGCGTTTCTGTTGACGGGACTTCTGTTATTTCTCACACAGTATTTCTATAAGCCGGCAGCCCCGCCCCCGAAGGTGGCGGAAACGACGCCTGCCGCGGCTACGGCCACCATCGCGTCCCCGTCCACCGCTGCGCCAGCGCCTGCCGCTGCGGCCGTGCCGGCCAAAGCCGTTCTACCGATTCCGGGCGCGATTCACGGTGATCGCGAGCAGACGTTCACCGTGGATACACCGCTTTACTACATTGTGTTCTCGAATAAAGGCGCGGTGGTAACCAGTTGGATCCTCAAGAAATATCCGGAGGAATCCGGCAAGCCGCTGGAGTTGGTCAATCAGGCCGCGCTCGGCAAGACAGTCTCCCCGTTCTCGATTATTCTACAAGACGATCAGCCGGCCGCAAATCTCAACGAAGCCTTGTACGCTGCCACTCCCGCGGCTGACGGCCTGGGGATCGACTACGAATTCTCCGACGGCCACACGGCCTCGAAGAAGACGTTTCATTTCGAGAAGGACGGCTATCTATCGCAGGTAACCTCCGCACTCTCGACCAACGGCGTACCGGTCCCGCACATGCTCGCCTGGCGCGGCGGCTTTGGCGACCCGACCGTGCATAGTCCGGAAAGTGTGGAGCACACGCTCTACTACGACCTGTCCTCGAACAAGCTGAAGGTGAATACCGTGAAGTCCGCCAAGAAGGGGACGATCTCGGCCACCGGTTCTTTTTCGTTCGCCGGTCTGGAGGACAGTTTCTTCACGGCCGTATTTCTGCCCCAAGGCGCGGCTTCTATAGAAATTGCCACGTTCAGCGATACGGTTCCCTCGGTGGTCGACAAGAAAGAGCAGCCGATGGTCGGCGCCGGCGTCGGCGGAGAAGGGGACAATCGTTTCTCTTTGTACGTGGGACCCAAAGACGTCGATATCCTTCGCAGCGTCGATCCGAAGCTGGAGCAGGTAGTCGATTGGGGTTGGTTCAAAATCATCGCCAAGCCGCTGGCTCTCGTCCTCAAATGGACCAACGACCACATAGTCCACAACTATGGCTGGACGATTGTTCTTGTCACCGTCGTCATCAACATGCTGATGACGCCGCTGAAGTTCTCAAGTTTGAAGTCGGCGCGCAAGATGCAGGATTTGCAGCCGGAGATCGCCAAGATCAACGCCAAGTACAAAAATATCGGCCTCCGCGACCCACGCAAGGCGGAGCAGAACCAGGAAGTGATGGAACTGTACAAGAAGAATGGCGCGAATCCGCTTGGCGGCTGCGTGCCCATGGCCTTGCAGATTCCGCTGGTCTACGCGTTCTACAAAGTTCTCGGCGTCTCGATTGAGCTGCGCGGCGCCCACTGGCTGTGGGTTGGCGATCTCTCCCGCTTTGAGGATCTGCCCATCCGTGTTCTTCCGATCATCCTCATCATCACCCAGTTCATCTCCCAAAAGATGACGCCCACCTCTACCAGCATGGATCCGGCCCAGCAGAAAATGATGATGATTATGCCGTTGGCGCTGGGCTTCATGTTCTACTATTACCCCGCGGGGTTGGTGTTATACTGGTTGACCGGTAATCTGGTAAGCATTGCGCAGCAATTGATCACAAATAAAATTGTCGGTGCGCCCGCGCCCGCTCCGCAACCGGCGATCGCGGCGAAGAAAAAGGGATCCAAGAATTAAATGGCGGGCGGCAAAAAATATCCCATTGAGGCGACGGCGCCTCGCATCGAAGGCTTTCTCGATTCCCTCCGGAAACACGCGAATCTGCGGATCTCGTTTGAGATCTCCGAAGGCGCGAACCCGCACCCGGAAATCGAGAACCCCGATCTCATCGTCCAGTTCTCCGGTCCCGATGTGGATTTGATTCTTGGAAATAAAGCCGAATTGCTTCTGGCGCTAGAGCAGCTCACGATGGAGATGTTGCGCATGCCGTCGGAAGACCACTCGCTAGTGTGCTTCGACGCCAACGATTACCGCATGTTGCGCATCGAGGAGTTGCGGCTCAGCGCCCTCGCCGCCGCCGAAAAAGTAAAGAAGACCCACGCGCCGTTTCATTTCAGCCCAATGAGCAGCCGCGAGCGCCGCATCGTCCATCTTGCGCTGCGCGGAGAAACCGAAGTGCGCAGCGAGAGCGTTGGTATTGGCCCCATTCGCCAGGTGGTGATTGTTCCGGCCGGCATGAAGACGCTACCGCCGCCCGTAATTCCGCCAAAGCCTCCGGCCAGCCACGGGCCACAATTCGGCGAGCGCGGAGACCGCAGCCGCCGTGGCGACCGGCGCGAACGCGGTAATCGCCGCTAACCGCCCGCAATGGGCGCGCAGGCGCCTCATTGCAATCCAGTATGCCGGCTGGTACGGAGAAAGGACGGCCCGCTCTGGCCTTACCGCTTCTTTGGGATCAGCTTAATCTCGAACACTTTTGGCCATAGTTTGCCAGTGACAAAGAGGCGGTTGCGGCCGGCGTCGTAGGCGATGCCGTTCAGGACATCGACAGGCTCCGACAGATCGTCGCGGGTCAGCAGGCCCGTCAAGTCGATCCAACCGGTCACATGCCCGTCGGCCGGAGAAATCCGCGCAATCCGGTCGGTCTGCCAGACGTTTGCATAGATCTCATCCTTCACGCATTCCAGCTCGTTCAGGTTTTCGATCGGACGCAATCCGTCATGCACCTTCAGCCGCTTGTGCTCCTGCAGGTTCACCGGATCCCAGATGCGGATCTCCGCTGTGCCGTCGCTCATGTAAATCCATTTACCGTCGTTCGCCAGGCCCCAGCCCTCGCCCGGATATTGAAACGTGAGCAGCTTGCGGAAAAACAGCCCGTCGTAAACAAATCCGGTATGCGCCTGCCACGTGAGCTGGATGATCCGGTCGTCCAGCACTGTAATGCCTTCGCCGAACAAGGCCGGCGAAAGGTGAATCTCCTGGAGCACCTCGCCAGTCTCCAGTTTTACCTTGCGCAGCGTGGAATGACCGCGCAGGCCGGTGCTTTCGTAGAGGAATCCGCCGCGATATTCCAATCCCTGGGTGAATGCGTCGCGATCGTGCGGATAGACGTGAAGGATGCGGTAGCCGTACTCAGGCGCCGCCCCGAAGACGGCCGACGAGGCCGCCAGCGCCAGCCACAACAACGGCGCGCGCATCAGGCGATCGGTTCCTCGATGGCGTCAATCGCCGCGCCGCTAACCAACTCCGGCTGAGGCGTGTCCAGTTTCGCGGCGTGGATTTCCTCGCCGGGCGCCTGGCGCCGCACGTTGCACTCGCAGCAGTCGCTGCATCGATGGCATCGCTCGCATAAGTGATTCGCGCAGGCGTCCTTGGTGCAATAGACACAGATATCGCTGGAACTCTCGGCGCAGATACTGCACGCGAACATCTGAGTCTCGGTCACGGATTCTCCCTACCTCTTCGTTGCCGGCGCGGATCTGGGCGGCGGCTGCCGGCTCAACATGCCGCGGCATCGCTGCGCCTCTTCGTCGACCACTTTAAACTCCTGCTCTTTCGATCCCGCCAGATCTACAATATAGAGCCGCAGCTTCTCGCGGTTATTGCTGTTCTCCGTCATTACGGCTTTCAGCAGGTCGGCAACCGCCGGATTGTGGTATTTCCGGATGCCGTCGATCAGCGAGTCGAGCGTCGTGTCCAGCGCCTGCATCCGGAAATACGCCTCCAGCGCCAGCGTCAGCCGCTCCGGCTGTTTCTGCAGATTGGTGGTGGAACCGAGCAGGTAGTTCAGTTCATTTTCCGCCGTCTTCCACTGCGCGACATAGCCTTGCGGCGCGCCCTGCGCGACCCAGTCCTGTGGCTTTAATTGGTCGAGGATGGGCTTCAGCCGTTGGGCCTCGGCGCCGAGCGAATCGAGCAGTGTCTTCACGTCCCAATCGGCCGGGACGCCCTGGTCGGAAGCGGCCGCACTAGCAGATGCGGATGCCGGTCCCGCGGATGTGCCATGCGCGCGCCCCGGCAGCGCGAAAGAAATGGACAAAAGCAATATGAGAATAGCGGACTTCATGCACCGCACCTATCCGCTAGTTTCGCACGGAATTCTAGGGCGCGGGCGGTGGAGGAGGCCCTGGCGCTGGCGGTGGAGTGCCCTTCGTATCGCCCGGCAGGCCCGGACCTCCCGATCCACCCGCCGGAATATGTCCCCCGTCGAGTTTCGGATCGTGGGTCAGCACCATGAACAAGGCATCCAGGAGGCTGCGCAGTCCCTTCTGCACCATCGCATTTTTGTCGATTGTGCTGGCGTCCAGCGGCTGCAACTTATACACACGAATTGAATCACCGGTCTTCAAAACTTTCGGATTGCCGCGCGGCAGCAGTGCGTGCTGCACCCACACTTCGCCCTCTTCCACTTCCACCAGGGTGGTCTCATCGTCATCGGATACGGAGACGTCGAACGTTGTTCCGCGCACCGAAATTACGGCTGTCGGCGTCAACACGCGGTTCGGATTGGGCACGCCGCCCCAGTGTTGAATGTGGATTTTCACCCGCCCAACGAACACGTCCAGCAGATCCCGCCAGTTGGGCGCGTTCTTCCGGAACACTACGTTGGAGTTGGGAAATACTTCGAACGTGCTGCCGTCCGATACTTCAAAGGCGGCGTGGCCGTCCGGACCGGTAAGAATCACCTGCTGGACTTGCACCATGCTGCCCACGTCCAGCGCCCACGGCTGCCCGTCCCGGAGGACTTCCACTTGTCCTTGCAGGCTGATCACTTTAGCGGCGTAGTTGCCTGCGTCGCTCGGAAGCTGTTGCGCCGGGCATAGTACGCAGGTAGCCGCCATCAGCAGCGACACCCCCGCGATCCCCCCGCCGCGCTTCACAATTGACAACCCTTCCGCTCCGGCCTGCGTCTGAACTTTTGAAGACAGCTCATTCGCCTGAAGACAACTCAATCGCCGATAGACTAATAGTCTAACACCAAAAATGCCTTGCAAGTTGGCAGCCCATCGCGTTTTTTGCGCGAACTGACGTTGTTTCAGCAGTTTCTCCGAGAAACCGCCGATAGAAAAGTATAAAATGGACTCATTG
>JBDTAT010000631.1:0-5416 GCA_039924505.1 Bryobacteraceae bacterium | reverse complement strand
CGGCGCGAGCGTATTTCGACCATCGGACGCCTATCCACCTCCATCGTTCACGATCTGCGCAATCCGCTGGCCGCGATCTATGGGGGAGCCGAAATGCTGGTGGATGGCGACCTGTCTCCGGAGCAGGTGCAGCGTCTGGCCGGCAACATCTACAAATCCTCCCGCCGTGTGCAAGAGCTGTTGCAGGAACTTTCGGACGTGGGGCGAGGCAAAAGCCGCGCGTCGGAAGTCTGCCGTTTGAGCGACGTCGTGGCGGCGGCATATGAAGTCTACGCGGGGGCGGCGGAAGCACAATCGGTGAGTATCCGCATTGAAGTCCCGGATGAAATTGAACTACCGCTGGAACGCGCGCGGATGGAGCGCGTATTTCTGAATCTGATAGACAACGCGCTGGCAGCCATGCCGAACGGCGGCGCTTTACAAGTTTCCGCAACGGCAGCGGAGGCCGCGGTGACGGTGATTGTCCAGGATACAGGTCCGGGTATTGCGCCGGAGATTCGCGGCCGGCTATTTCAGCCGTTTGTTACGGCTGGAAAAATGAACGGGATCGGTCTCGGGCTGGCGCTTTCCCATCAGGCGGTGCTGGATCATGGCGGCGCACTCTGGGTGGATGCGGACTCAGGAACCGGTACGCGCTTCTGCATCCGGCTCCCGTTGTAGGGTAGCTCTCGTGATTGAGCGGAGGCGGCTAAAGACCTGCACGCCAGTTGCCCACGGCTTCCGAGGTGGTCAGATACCGGTCGTAGATCCTTAACAGTTTCACTTGCCCGAAAATGGCGGGCGCGAAGCGAGCCTCGGCGCCGCAATTCACGTCGTCCATTCCCGAGTCGAACCGGCCCCACCCATAGTCCCGCACGGCGCCGCCGTCGTTGAACACGCCATCGATTACAAACGAAATAATCCTAGGACCGCCATCCACTATCACAATCACGTGCTGCCAGACTCCGCTTCGAAGCGTTCCATCCTGGTCGCCGGGGTCGCTGTCCCAACTGGATTCGCGAACGCCGTCGTTCAGCGTGAGGTTCAGCGTGAAGCGGTCTGTGGTTGCCACGAGGATACCCTTTCCCGCTGGAGTGCGCGCATCGAGTAGGATCTGCCCGCCGGTCAACTCGCTGAGCCGGAACCGGAACTCGAGTGTAAAGCCACCGCCCTCGCTGAGGCGGCGAAGGCGCGGCATCGCGAAAGAAGAACCGGGGGGAGTAACCGAACCATCCACCGTAGTTACCAGACCCCGGCGCGCCGCCGTCCGGTTCTCAAACTGGTTCCATACGCCTTCGAGGAGCGTTCGATCGATGGGATGCACACGGGCAAAAGTTTTTATGGTCTCCGTCACGAAAAATTCGCCATGATCCTCGACGAAGTCCGGATAGCTGGTGCGAGTGTCCGGGGCAACGTCGTACAGCAGAATCTCCGGCTGGGACCAATGGAGAAAGCCGTTCTTCTCGACACCCCCCGCGATCCAGGCGGGGTTGCGCCCCATGTAATAAGGCCAGGTTTTGTTGCTTTGGAAGACGGCTTCTCCCGCATGGTTGTGGAACCACAGCAGGTATTTCCCGTTGCTGAACTTTTTGACAAAGTTTGCGGCGCAGGGGTGTTTGATGCGTCTTCCACCAGGAGTATAAGTCGCATAGGCCGGCGGGGTCCATGTATTGCCGGCATCGCGGCTATAGGCATGACAATTGTAACCGTCGATGGTCCGGTATGTGGCGTAGAGTGAACCGTCGCTGAGTTCCACGAGGTTGGCCTCATCCGCCACCGGCCCTTTCGGCGCCCGCAGCCCATTGTCTCCTTCCGGAAGAAGATCCCAACGGATCTTTTCCGGGTCGGACTCCGTCAGGACGTTGGCGCTACGCATAAAGCAGCCCTGGGAGGTAACCATGCCGCCCGGATCGCCCCATTTCCCGACCTTTGCAAAACCGAACATGGCGCCATGCCGGGTAATGATGGGCTTGCCCACTCCCCAAAAGTAAAGCCGCTTTCCGGCATAGGCGTTTTCGCGGTCGATTCGCATCAGGCGCATCGGGATATAGAAGCGGCGGCGCGACCAGGTGCGGCCTCCGTCGCCGGAATACTTGAAAGCGTATCGACCCTGGGTATCGACCCGCGACTTATACGTAGCACTCGTGCTTTTCGTATCCAATCGCAGGTTATCGGCGTTATATGTGTAGAAGACATAAATCCTGCCGCTGGGCACAATCAACGGCATTACCCACGAGGCTTCGGGTCCTCCGGCCGGCTCGATATCCACGAGGGGCGACCAGGTTCGCCCACGGTCGGTGCTAATGGTTGAGACAATGTGCTGGCCCTGTTTCCCCTCGACGCCGTTGCCGGTCGTGAGCACGCACAACCAATGGCCGTCGCGCGTGATGACCACATAGGGCTGGTCGCTGTAGTTCTCTCGAGGAATCGGCCACCCGTTAGGAATATTGCGCCAATCGGCGGTGGCGTTCTCCGCTGCCGCTTGAGCGGGCGGCGTAAACAACGCCGGCAACAGACCGGCGACGGAAGCGATGCAGTCTCTGCGCGTCATGTCAAAAAATTATTTTTACCGCAAGCTGAACCTGCCGCTCTCCGGAGGACGAAGAAATTACGCCGAAGTTCCCACTTCCCAGGTTTGTGCCCGGCATGGCGAAGTAGGGCGAATTGGTCAAGTTGAAAGCCTCGGCCCGGAACAACACGTACAACCGCTCCTTCAGCGGAAAGCGTTTTTCCAAAGCCAGATCGTAATTGAAGCGGCCCGGAGCGCGCACGTCCGGCAGGGCCCGGGAGACGTTTCCAAACGTGTACGCCGGTGGAATCGTAAACACCGAGGGGTTAAAGAAGCGCCCGAGCCGGGATTCGGTTGAACCGTCCAGTTTGGCGGATTGGCCCGTGCTATTCGGCCTCAGCACGCCGCCGAAAACTCCACTGTTTCCATTCGAGGTCAATTCCAGCGGGAAACCGGAACTGGCAGTCAAGGTGCCGTTGGCGCTCCACCCGCCAATCGCCAGATCGACGACCTTCGGAGGGGACGCGAGCGACTGCTTACCGTGCCCGAATGGAAGTTCCAGCGTATGGCTGATTACGAGTTGTTGCGCCACGTCACCTGGAGAAATGGATCGCTCCGCGCGCAGGTCGTAACTGTTCTGCACAGGTGGTGTGCCGGCTGTCACGGCGAAAATACGGCCGGAGGCATCGTCGATGACCTTCGCTTTAGTGTAAGAAATAAGCAAAGCGACGCCGTTTGAGAAACGCTTGTCAAGTTTTACTTCCAAAGCATTATAACCGGAGTCGGCCTCGTTCTGCGCCAGGACCGGACTGTTCGTGTTGACGCTTAGATACTGCGGGTAGGGGCGCAGGAGTTGGCCCATGGTGACCGTGGGAGTGGAAAGCGTTCCGGTCGGCACGAGTCCGTAGAACGGATTGGCCACTTGTTTTGTCAGGTTGGCGCCAAGGCTCTGATAGACCGGATTGAGCTGATCGAAGTCCACGCTCACGGGCAAATGCGTGCCTTTATTGCCGGCGTACCCGACTTCGAGAAGCATGCCGCCCGGCAATTCGCGTTGGATGTTGAAGTTCCGCTGCTGAGCGTAGGTGTTGGTGACATTTCGCGGGTCCATGATGCTAATGCTCTGCCCCACTAATAATTGCTGCGCGAGCGTGGTAGCGGGGGGAAACAGGCCGGTGGGAAAGGGGTTGCGCAACGGGTTCAACGGGTTGACTCCGTCCAGGCTCGCAACCCAACTTGCCGTCAAAGTCGCTCCGGCGGTGCCGAAGAGGTTGGGGCTGGTGGTTCCGAAGCGCGGCGCATAATAGATTCCGTACCCGGCGCGGATTATCGTCTTTGAATTTACGCTGTACGCTAACCCGATTCGCGGGCCGTAAGATCCCCAGAACGGCTGGAACTGCTCGCGCGCCACCCCATTCTGGCCCGGGTGAATCAGCGCCCCCTGCAAATTGGGCAGACCGGCAACCTGAATCGGGGACGGAACATTGAACTCGAAATCGGAGAAGCGGTTGTAGCGCTCGGTGGGAGGCTGTGCGTATTCATAGCGCAATCCGGCGTTCAGAGTCAGCCGGCCCAACTTGATTTCATCATTGAAGTATAGAGCCCAATACCAGTTCCGCACGGCAATGGCCGGCACATAGTTGACGGTTCCCGCGCCGTAGCCGACTAGAAACGAAGCGAAGTCGTTACCGGACGTTAAACTCGACTGAAGCGGGTTGGCACCCTGTGTAAAGCCGGGGCCGAAACTGAAAGCTCCGTTATCCGCGGAGGCTTGGAAAGGCGTCTGATCGTAGAGCCGCACGTCGGCGCCCATGACGAAGGTATGCCTGCCCCGAATCAGCGTCGTATCGCCAACCAGGCTGTAGAGAGTATTCCCGCGGGCAATCGGGTCGCCGGCCGTATCGCCCCACGGCGAAAAGTTCGAAAAGCTGATTTGCGGGAAGCTTTGCTGCGGGACTTGAGAAGCGAACGCGGCCGGGAATCCGAGATTGGTTAGAGGAAATTCTCGGTGGAGCGGACTGCGGCCCTCGAATCGCCGAGTCACGCCGGCGCGCAAATTCAGCAGGAGCGTAGGGCTAAGAGTCAGGGTATCGTTGACCACGCCGTTCACCACCCGATTCTGGTCTATCCCGAGAGTGTAGTCGGCGGGATTGTTGAACGCGGCGCTATTGCCCGAATCGCCGGTGTTGCGCGTGACTCTGGCAAAGATGCTGTGTCCTTCCGAAAAGCGATGATCGACGCGGGCCGACCACTGATCGGCGGAACCCTGGGATTGATCGGTTTCGGCCACATCGGGCGGGAGGTGGCGCGCCGCGCCGAGGCGTTCGGGCTCGCGGTGCAGGCGATCCGGAGCAGGCCGGGTTTGGGCGGTTACGAGGGACTGCGCGCGCGCATCGTGGGCGGCCCCGAAGCGCTGCCTGAACTTCTTTCGACGAGCGACTTCGTGGTAGTCGCGTGCCCGTTGACGCCGCAAACGGAAGGCATGCTGACGGGCGAACGGTTGCGTCTGCTCCAACGCCACGCGATTCTGGTGAATGTCGCGCGCGCCGAGATCGTCGATGAGGCCGCGCTTTTCGAAGCGCTGCGGGAGGGTTGGTTCGCGGCCGCCGCGCTGGATGTCTGGTATCGCTATCCGTCGCACGCGGGTGAGATCCTGCACGGATCGCGATACCCATTTCACGAACTGCCGAACGTGCTGGCTACACCGCACAGCTCCGCGTGGACCGGACCCATGATTGCGCGCCGCGCGCGGCAGATGGCCGCGAATCTCGATCGCTTTGCGCGGGGCGAGCCAGTCGAGCGCGTTGTGTTGACGGGCGCCTGGAGGAAGTCCCGCGGTTCCAGGGCGTGATTCCGGACCTCAAGCGGCCGCTCCGCGAAAGCGGACCAGAGCCGGCGCGTCCAGTCGGATTAAGCCGCCGTTTTCTT